>JBEIRS010000284.1:0-2103 GCA_040375795.1 Methylibium sp. | reverse complement strand
GCTAGACACGAGCAAGATGATGTCTTTTTTTACCTCATGGAGTTTGAGGTTGACGAGCCTGATCCCGGCACTGGTTGCAACAGCTGGGGCTGCTTCGTTCCCGACCTGACCCGGTTCACCGTACTCCCATGCGGGGAGGCCCGTCAAGTTCAATTATAAATGATTCTTGGCTTTTCTACCCGAGGGAGAGTGTTGCGCCCCATATTTAATCAGATGGTTCACTTTTGAGGGGCCACCTCCGTGCAGGCTCTCCCTGTGCTTGCCTGCCTCGTCGGTCTAGACAAGGCGCAACGAATAGACACCCAAGCGGCTGACCTTGATGCGGAGAACTCGAATCATGTGTGATACCAAAGTGGTTCACCATCGAGTTCTCAAAAAAAAGTCCCTGAGGAATCAGGGACTGATGGATTATTGGCGCGGCTGGCAGGATTCGAACCCACGACCCCTTGGTTCGTAGCCAAGTACTCTAATCCAACTGAGCTACAGCCGCAAAGATGGTGATTGTAACGTATTTTTTGAGATTCTTGATGGTGTTGGAAAAACGCTTCAGGTACCGAGGGATGCTGCTTCACGGTAACACTCAAGCATTCTGGTTTTGTCCCCTTCGTGTTCGGCCATTTGTGCTAAAGAAAGCCAGGCTTGACGACGGGCGTGTTCATTGAAAGAAAGATCTTGAGCTGCTTGCATCAAGAGGGTGTGGGCTTTACCCCACAGACGCCAATGCGCCAAGGCCGTACCTACGGCATGAAGCACCGCAGATTCCCTAGGAAAATCTTGAGCGCTGGCTTCGAGGCAGGGCAACCAATCCATCGAAATACCTTGCAGGCAGGCCACGAGGGCCTTACAGATCATCTGTCGCTCTTCGGAGGTGAGCGGAGCCAGATTGTCCCAAAAAGGACGCAACCAGACCCTGCCGTGTTCTGCCCCTCCTAAGTTGGCGATACGCAAAGCTGCCCGTGCGGCCACGAAGGGGTCTCGTTGATCTGAGATATCAAATTCAAGCCAAATACGTTGGATCTGATCTGTATCGCGCGCCATGTCAATCGATTCGAAGGCCAATGACCGTATCAAACTGGCGGCAGCCTCCGCCGAGATGGCTTGATGCTTGGCCAGCAATCGTGCTGTTTTTAAGGCTTCCTGGGGCCGCATCCCTAAACGAGCAGCTTGAAGCTTTAATTGCAAGGCTTGTGTTCGGCGTGCAACCCGTGGTGGTAGGGCTTCCAGTAAAGACAAAGCACGCGGCGCGTCACGATCATCCAGTGCCCACTCAGCAGCCAGCAGCCGTCCTCCTTCTTCGATGGCTTCTTGGTGATGACGCTGGGCCACGTCATAGGCCAGTGCCAACTGTGAGTCCCGGTGGGCGTGGTGTTGCAAACGATGGGCACAGGCGGCTTTGAGAAGATGCAACAAAGCGATCAAGCCATGATCTTGGAATGAGATATCTGAATCTGATTGAATCTGCAAAGCCCTCTGAGCAAATTTTTCAGCACGCCCATAGCGACCCCCAAAATAAAGAGCCAAAGACTCTCGAAAAGCCGACTGAGCACTGCGTTCTTTACGAAGGGCCCGCCATTCTTTCGCCCTGCGCGGCAAGCCCATCAAGGCTCGCAGACCCTGCATCACGAGCACGAGAATAAAACAGACCTCGATCAGCAAGAGCAAAAAGAGATTGATGGATAAATCAAGCCGATAAGATTTCCAGAAAAAGGAGACCAGGCCGTCGTTGCTTCCGAAAATAGTGGCACAAATAACAGCCCCCACAAAAAGCAGCAGGAACCACACGACAAATCGCATCAGCGTCTTCCTTTTTGATCAGCGGCCAGGGTCGGCCATCGCGAGGGCCGCAAGGGTATCATCGGGCCGTGGAATCGAGACCATGCGGGTATGACCGGCCACTTGATACAAAATCTCGGTGATCTGGATTGTTCTTCGCGATTGAGGGTCAAAATAACGGGAGAGGGCCTCTTGAACTCGCTTCAAATCTGATTGCACCGTCTCAAATTGGCGACTAAGCAAGGCCAATCGTGCATGAAGTAGGCGAAGCTTGAGATTTTCTCGTAGAAAAAAAGACTGTTCAGGAGCCAACAAAAACGCATCCGGCTG
>JBEIRS010000300.1:0-1937 GCA_040375795.1 Methylibium sp. | reverse complement strand
CCTATGCTGTGATTTTGCTTGATGAAGTTGAAAAGGCCCATCCTGAGGTGTTCAATGTGCTGCTTCAGGTGCTTGATGATGGTCGACTGACTGACGGTCAAGGCCGCACCGTGGACTTTAAAAATACCGTCATTGTCATGACCTCCAATCTTGGCTCTCAACATATCATGCAGATGGCGAATGAAGACCCGGAGTTGATTCACAATGCAGTATGGATGGAAGTAAAGCAGCATTTCAGGCCTGAATTTTTGAATCGAATTGATGAGACGGTCGTTTTCCATGCTCTTGACAATTCTCATATTGAACGTATTGCTCGCATTCAGTTGGGTATGCTTGAACGCCGGCTTGAAAAGCTGGATCTCAAAATTCATGTGTCTTCTGAGGCTTTGGCTGAATTGGTGAAGCTGGGTTTTGATCCTGTTTTTGGGGCTCGTCCGCTCAAGCGAGCCATTCAAAAGGACATTGAAAACCCTCTTTCCACGCTGATTTTAGAAGGTCGGTTTGGCTCCAAGGATATTATTCCCGTCGAGTTTGAGGGAGGGCGTTTTGTGTTTCAGCGGGTTGTACACTGAGCAACACAGCTTAAAAAAAGGAGATTGGATGTCTCTCCCCAGTTTGCAGCAGCCCGGAGCCGTTCAGCCGGTGGTCGTCGTGGGGGCTGGCTTGGCAGGCCTGGTGGTGGCTCTACAGGTTGCGGCAGAGCGCCCTGTGGTCGTTTTTGCCAAACGCCACCTTGAAGAAGCCGCCACCGCTTGGGCTCAGGGTGGCATTGTGGGTGTGCTGGGTGAAGACGATAGCGTCGCGCAGCATGTGCAAGACACTCAAGATGCTGGTGCTGGTTTGGTGCACGAAGAAACCGCACGTTTTATTGCAGAGCAAAGCACCGAGGCCATTGCTTGGCTGGTGGCCCAAGGGGTGCCGTTTTCCTCAGACCCGGCAGGGCCGCTCGGCCTGCACCTTACCCGTGAGGGTGGGCATACAGTGCGTCGAATTGCCCATGCGGCTGATGCCACGGGCAAGGCCATTCATGATGTTCTGCTTCAGGCCGTGCGGGAGCACCCTCGAATTCAGCTGTATGAACGCTGGATGGCCGTTGACCTGATTACCTCGCGCCATTTGAAACGCGAAGAAGCTAATCGCTGCTACGGTATCTATGCCCTGGACATTGATCGACAGCGTGTTGAAGCCTTATCGGCTTCGAGTGTCATTTTGGCAACAGGTGGGGTGGGCAAGGTCTACCGTTATACCAGCAACCCAGACACCGCCACCGGTGATGGAATTGCCATGGCTTGGCGTGCCGGTTGCCGAGTGGCCAATATGGAATTTATACAGTTTCACCCCACCTGTCTTTATCACCCCCAAGACCGTAGCTTTCTCATCACGGAAGCCTTGCGAGGGGAGGGGGCTTACCTAAAGCTGCCCGATGGCACCCGCTTCATGGCCTCACACGATCATCGCCTCGAACTGGCTCCTCGCGATGTGGTTGCTCGGGCCATCGACTTTGAAATGAAGCGTCATGGCTTGGACAATGTATGGCTTGATGCCACGCATCTCGGGGAGGCCTTTTTAAAAAGCCACTTCCCAACCATTTATGCACGTTGTCTCAAGCTGGGCATTGATCTGGCTCGTGACCCCATTCCGGTGGTCCCGGCTGCTCATTACACTTGCGGCGGTATCGTGACTGATTTGAAAGGCCGCACTGATCTGGCGGGTCTTTTTGCCATCGGTGAAACTGCCTACACGGGGTTGCACGGGGCGAATCGCCTGGCCAGCAATTCTTTACTTGAGTGTGTGGTTTTAGGACGCAGCTGTGGTGAGTTTGTGCTGCGTCAGGAGGTACCTGAAGCGCCGACTTTACCTGAATGGGATGAAAGCCAGGTTGAAAATGCGGATGAGCAGGTGGTGATTTCTCACAATTGGGATGAATTGCGTTTACT
>JBEIRS010000245.1:0-2680 GCA_040375795.1 Methylibium sp. | reverse complement strand
TCCCCCGATAAAAATGCTGTGCACCTGTCGGCCCCCAGATCCATGGCAAACTGGCTTCAAGATCAGCCTGCAACGCTTGAATGTAGTCGTCTTGGGGAAGCGCTATCCCCACATGGTCAGAACGAAGCCCCCATTCATGGGAATTGAAATCACAGTAAGGACACTTTTTGACACACCAGGGCAGGTGAATATAAAGCGACAACGGTGGCAAGGCTGGCAAGCTGAGCGTGCCCATACGCGTGTAGCGCACCAAGCGCTCAGATGGCGTTTCATGGGGACGCCCTGCATCAAAACGCCTGAGAGGGATATCAAGCAAACCACACCTCACGCATCAAACCAAGCATCTGCACCATCGCCTGAGCCCGATGGCTGTGCCGATTTTTGAGTTCAGGGCCTAACTGAGCAACGCTTTTCCCGAACGCGGGAATCAACATGAGTGGGTCATAACCAAAGCCCCCCTGCCCTAGCTGCTCATGAAGAATCTCACCCTGCCAACGCCCCAAAGCAACCAAAGGCTCGGGGTCATCAGCAGACCTCAGCGCCACCAAAGCACACACAAAACGTGCCTGCCGGTGAGATTGAGTGCCCAAATGTTCAAGCAATACCCGGTTATTGTGGTCATCACCAGCAGGCTGGCCATACAAGGTGGCATAACGCGCAGACTGAACTCCCGGGCGCCCGCCCAGTGCATCGACACACAAACCGGAATCATCGGCAATCGCTGCAGCCCGCGCCAAGCCCGAGGCATACCGGGCCTTGGCCAGCGCGTTTTCGATGAAAGTATGAAAAGGCTCCTTGGCCTCTGGAATACCCAAAGCAGCCTGAGTCACCAAATCCAGCCCCAAAGGACCAAGCAGTGCTTGTAACTCGAACAGTTTGTGAACATTGTTTGAGGCAAGCACCAGCTTCACAATCCCTCCTCTTTTATTCAATCAGTGCCGCACGCTGAGCAGCCACCAGCTTGGCAATCCCCAAGTCGGCTAAGCGCAACATGTGGTTCATTTGATCTTGAGAGAAAGTGGCACCTTCGGCTGTGCCTTGCACCTCCACAAAGCGACCCTGCCCGGTCATGACCACATTCATGTCGGTGTCACATGCAGAGTCTTCGCTGTAATCAAGATCAAGCAAAGGTACTCCGTGCAGCATCCCCACGGAGATGGCTGCCACCTCACTGCGAATCGGGGAAACGGTCAAGACATTGCGAGAGATCAACCAAGTCACTGCATCATGCGCGGCCACATAAGCCCCTGTAATCGAGGCAGTGCGTGTGCCACCATCGGCTTGCAACACATCACAATCAAGTGACATGGTACGCTCACCAAGGGCCGCCAGATCAAAGACACAGCGCAAAGAACGCCCGATCAATCGCTGGATTTCTTGGGTGCGCCCCGTTGGCTTGCCGCGTGTGGCTTCACGGTCACTGCGAGTATGGGTCGAGCGAGGCAGCATGCCATATTCCGCGGTGACCCAACCCTGGCCACTGCCACGCTTGTGGGGTGGTACTTTTTCTTCGACAGAAGCTGTGCACAAAACCTTAGTATCACCAAAAGAAACCAGGACAGAACCCTCGGCATGCTTGGTATAGTGCCGCACGATTGAAATGGGGCGCAAGGCGTCAGCCGCGCGACCATCCGCACGATCAAGTGAAAAAGTACCCATTGAAATTTTTTTGAACCTCAAAATAACCGTTGAAAAGATGATTGTCAGGCCTTTTTCTGTCCTGACGACCGGCGAATGGCCTCATTGATTTCCTTGATGGAGCGATCAATCTCAGCTTCATCAAGCTCATTTCGGGCGCCTTGCCCGAGCATGCTGGCCTGAATGGTTGATGCAAAAACTTCTTCACCCAAAGATCGGGTGGAGACACCTCCGTTTTCTGCCTCGTCGGAAGCCTCCCATTCAACCGCCAAAACCGAGACGTTGTCGCACTGCGCTCCCCCTTCACGTAAGGCCTGCTCGACCAAATCAGGCACAGCTTCTGAAATCAGTTTACGGGCCAACTGCTCTGTGATAAAAAGGTCACTCAGGTTGCTCCACAGCCCGTCTGAACATAACATCAAACGGTCTCCCCCCTGAAGGGGCAGCGGCCCCACGACATCGACCACAGGACGTACAGGGCTGCCTAAACAAGTAAACAACACATTGCGATTGATTTTTTGCGGGTGGCTGGCTGTGGCCTGATTGAAAAATTCCTGCATCTCAGAATAAGAGTGATCTCGCGTACGGGCCAAAAGATTGACACCGCGAACCATGTACAAACGAGAATCACCGCAATGCGCCCAATACACCGATCTCCCTTGAAGCAAACAAGCCACAATCGTGGTGCGTGGAGTATCGATCAAAGACTTTTGAGTGGCATAGCGCAGCAGTTGATGGTGGCCAGCCAAAATCGAATCCTGAAGAAACCGGACGGGATCAGGCAAGCTGGGCTTGCAGTCGCGCTGGAACATGGCTGCCATGGTTTGCAAGGCCAACTGAGAAGCCACTTCTCCTTCGGGGTGGCCACCCATACCATCAGCCAAAGCAAATAAACCAGCGTCACGGGTGTAACAATAACCGAGTCGATCCTCGTTTTTTTCGCGCCCCCCCTTACGGCTGACCTGATACACAGAAAATCGCATGCCATCTCCCAACCCTCAGGTTTTAGAACCCATTGAACCCAAGGGTTCTAATTGCAATT
>JBEIRS010000101.1:0-5580 GCA_040375795.1 Methylibium sp. | reverse complement strand
TATTGTCGGACAAGAAATACAGCCCGGCCCCCCCCCCGGTGAACATCCCTGGCAGCACCGCCACTGACGCCAATGCCAAGGCAGTGGCCGACATGGGTGTGAGGATTCAAAGCGCGAAATCTGCTGCAGAACAGTCCAAGCTGATTTCATCAGAGGTTGAAGCGCAACGCACCAGCAAAGTGGGGGTGAATTTGGATGAAGAAGCAGCCCGATTGATCCAATTTCAACAAAGTTATCAAGCTTCAGCAAAAGTGCTGCAAATTGCACAATCACTCATGGACACCATTTTACAACTGGGGCGCTAACAAAGGAGTCATACCATGCGTCTGAGCACATCGAACGTTTTTGAAGCAGGACTGGACAACATCCAGCGTCGCCAACGCGAACTGATCGAAGCCCAAAATCGCCTGATCAGCGGCAAACGGGTGGAAAAGGCCAGCGATGACCCAGCCGCGGCAGCGCGGGCCGAACGGGCCCTTGCGGGTATCAATCGAGCCGATACCAGCCTACGATCGGTGGATGCTGGCCGCACAATGATGGCGCAAACCGAGAGCGCTCTGGGCGATGCGGGTGAATTATTGCAGCAAGCGCGCGAGCTGATCATCGCGGCTGGCAACCCCTCTTACAGCGATACTGAACGCAAGGGCCTAGCGGCCCGGCTGCGCGATATTCGAGAACATCTTTTTTCTGTGGCGAATCGTTCTGATGGTGCGGGAAGTTACCTTTTTGGCGGCCAAGGCTCCAACCAACCTCCCTTTGTGGAAACCACAAGTGGCGTACAGTTTTACGGAACCCCGGGCATCATTCAGGGTGAGAATGACACCCGCCTACCCATGTCAACAGATGGCTCGGCAGCCTGGCTCACGGCCCGAACAGGCAATGGTCTGTTTGAAACCCGTGCCGAGACAGGGGTGAGCCAGGCCTGGATTGATGCAGGCAGCGTGACTGATCCCGCCACATTTTTTGCCACCCCACCTTCGATCTATGCGATCACATTCACCACTTCGGGCACTTATGATATTTCACGAACGCCCATCGATCCGCCCGGGCCACCAACCACCATCGTCGCGGGGGGAAGCTACTCTTCTGGAAAAGCCATTCAGGTTGATGGAATGTCATTCACTATCACAGGCACTCCCGCCACAGGCAAGCAATTTGAGATCCAGCCCTCCACCGCCAGCCTAAGTGTTTTTGATGTCCTTGATCGAACCATTTCCGAGCTACAAACGGGAATGAGAACTTCAGCGCAGATGACTCAGGACAATTCAGACAGTTTGCGTGACATTGACTCGGTCATGACCCAGATGCAACTGTATCGTTCCAGGGCGGGCGACGTCCTGAATTTGATTGATGTGGAAACTGGTCGCCTTGAAGACCAAAAGCTCGCCAATCAAGAAAATCGCTCAAATGCTGAAGATTTGGATATCGTACAAGCCTTGTCTGATTTTAAAAACCAACAAAATGGTTACGATGCGGCTTTAAAGTCTTATTCCATGGTTCAACGGTTGTCTTTGTTCCAATACATTAACGGTTAAGGATATTCTGTGAATACCTATGATCAATGGGTGCATTTTAGCGAAAATCAGGCACGGGGCAAATTACCGATCCTTTCGCCAAACTGACGTTGGCCTGTGAGGGTTTTTGCTACGATTCTCTGAATTCGCCACTTTCTTTTTCGACTCGGCCCCTTCCTTTCAGCGCCCTTATTCTTAGGAGAGTTTGCGTGCTCGACATTGACATTGACATACCCAGTCAGGTCGTCTTCTGCTATTCGGCTTTTATTGATGTCCATCGAAACATCAATGCCACCCGACTGACCGTTTTTCCTACCCAAACAGAGGCAACCATCAATGTAGCGCAGCTTCTCTTTGCCCTGAGGCACGTCTGGCCAGCCGATGGGGGGCTTGTTTCCCTGAATGTGGCCAGTGAAAGTTTGTTACAAGATCTACTCCGAACCCAACCGTCACCCAACATCATGGTTGAGGTGCCCTCCTTTATGGCGGTCGACCCCCAAAACATCGAAGGCATCCAAGCCTTACATCAATATGGCAATACGTTGCTACTCAAAGGCCGGCCCCTCCGCGAGCTTCCTAGAGAGGTTCTTTCCTGCTTCAAATATTCGATCATTGATTTCGCCGACGACAAGCGATTAAAAGGATCGAAAAACTCCTACCGTGATCTACGAGCCATGTCACATATACAAGAGGGAGTACACACCCTTGCTGACATGGAAATCAGCTTCCGTAATCAAGCTATCGCCATCATCGGTTGGCCGATGGATGACCTGATACCTGGATCCAACTCCATCAGAAACTTAAAAGCGGGGGCGCAAACTGATTTTCAGGTGATTGTTGAATTGATTCACCGCGTTGAGGCCCAGGACCCGATTGATCGCCTTGAAACCACTCTCAAGCGCGACCCCCCCCTGGCCTTTAAACTTATGCGCTACATCAACTCACCTGCATTTGGTTTGCGGGTCGAAGTCAATTCTTTCCGACATGCCATCATGCTGCTTGGCTATCATCGGCTCAAGCGTTGGTTGGCTCTTTTGCTCGCCACCTCCACCCGCGACCCCAATCTTAAGCCGGTCATGTTTACCGCCATTCGGCGGGGCTTATTCCTGGAAGAATTGCTTCGAAACGATGACGAAGATCTTCGCAGTGAAGTTTTCATTTGTGGGGTCTTTTCTCTGCTTGACCGCATGTTTCAGCAGCCCTTCGAAACGCTTTTCAAAAATATTCCCGTTTCAGAAACGGTGTACAAAGCCCTGGTCGAAGAATCTGGCCCCTTTCACCCCTACATGGAAATGGTTCGAGCCGTTGAATCAGGCTCGCTCTACGATTGCCGCAAAGCAGCCGATAACCTATTTATGACCTTCGATCACATTAACCAAGCGCAACTTCGGGCGCTCGGCGCAGCGGCCCATTTAAACTGATCGAACCGTGGGCCTCACAGTAAGGCTTGAATCGTTCCTTGGCTCGCGTTATAATCGCTTTTTTTTACGTCACTTTCCACAAAATTTACATACGCAAAGTTCTCGTGAATCAGTGTCCAGTCGCTCGCTTTATTGAACTTTTGCCTTGGTAAGTTGGTTTTTTTAGCATTCCACAGTACATCGTTTTGGGAAACCCGAAACTCGCATGGGCGGATTTTCCAGCCCATTTTTTTTGCTTTATGAAATTTTGTGGCGGGCGCCGAGGCGCCCAATCTATTTTTTTGTTTAACGGATCATTGCATTGAGCTTCAATTGGCAAACAATCGCAGAGCAAACTGTCACCGGTCTCGGATATGACTTCCTTGAAGTCGAGCGCGGTCCGCATGGGCTTTTGCGCATCTACATCGATTGTCTCCCTGGATCCGCCCAACAATTCATCACCGTTGACGATTGCGAAAAAGTCACCCGTCAATTACAGCATGTGCTTGACGTTGAGGGCTGCGCCTACGAGCGGCTCGAAGTATCTTCCCCGGGCCTGGATCGTCCTTTGCGCAAGCCCGCAGACTATGCCCGTTTTGTAGGCCTGGATATTGATTTGCAATTAAAACAAGCCTTTGGTGGTCGAAAAAAATTCAGAGGCACCCTGCTTCCCTATGACTCACCAGAACGCCTGGGTTCATCTGTTTCAGATGACTCTGATCGATGGCGGCTGGTATTCCAGGATGGCAAAGTCAGCCAGGTTCTGAGTTTTTCCATCCAAGAAGTGCGCGAGGCGAGGCTGGTTCCCGTGCTGGATTTTAAAGGACGAAGGTTTGTGGCACCCCCAGCAGAGTCGGCTATCAAAGACAATAAAGAAGACGGAGCTCAAGACGAATGAATCGCGAACTATTGATGCTGGTTGACGCCATTTCACGCGAAAAAAACGTGGAACGAGAATTGGTATTTGGAGCTGTCGAAGCTGCCTTGGCCTCCGCGTCCAAAAAGCTGTACACCGGCGACGTCGATATTCGTGTCACCATCAACCGCAGCACAGGTGAATACGAAACCTTTCGTCGCTGGCATGTTGTTCCCAGTGAAGCTGGTCTTCAATCGCCTGAAGCTGAAATTTTGCTCTTTGAAGCCCAGGAACAAATTCCTGATATTGAGATCGGTGACTATATTGAAGAACAAATTGAATCGGTTTCCATCGGTCGTATTGGTGCTCAAGCAGCCAAGCAGGTCATCCTGCAAAAAATTCGTGATGCTGAACGCGAACAGATCTTGACTGACTTTCTCTCTCGAGGCGAAAAAATCTTTGTGGGTACCGTCAAGCGCATCGATAAAGGCGACATCATTGTCGAATCTGGTCGTATCGAAGGTCGCTTGCGTCGCAATGAAATGATTCCTAAAGAAAACTTTCGCTCAGGTGATCGGGTCAGGGCCTACATCATGGAAGTTGATTCTTCTCTACGAGGCCCGCAGATTTTGTTATCCCGTAGCGCACCAGCCTTCATGATCGAACTGTTTCGTCAAGAGG
Organism: Methylibium sp.; assembly: GCA_040375795.1. Classification (GTDB taxonomy): domain Bacteria; phylum Pseudomonadota; class Gammaproteobacteria; order Burkholderiales; family Burkholderiaceae_C; genus CANHBY01. The sequence goes on along the minus strand of JBEIRS010000101.1, from coordinate 1,129 downwards.
TTCCAGAAATCGAACAAGGCTTACTCGACATCAAATCCTGTGCCCGAGATCCCGGTTCTCGAGCCAAAATCGCCGTGCTTTCACACGACAAACGTGTCGACCCCATCGGCACCTGTGTTGGGGTTCGTGGTTCTCGCGTCAACGGCGTAACCACCGAGTTGGCCGGTGAGCGCGTTGACATTGTGCTTTGGTCTGACGACCCTGCGCAGTTCGTGATTGCAGCACTGGCGCCAGCCAATGTACAGTCCATTGTCGTCGACGAAGAACGCCACGCCATGGATGTCGTGGTTGATGAAGAAAACCTGGCTATTGCCATTGGGCGTGCGGGCCAGAATGTTCGGCTTGCCTCCGAAATGACTGGTTGGCGAATCAACATCATTACAACCGAAGAATCCTCGATGAAACAGGCTGAAGAATCCAACAAGCTGCGCAAACTGTTTGTTGAAAAGCTTGATGTTGATGCTGAGGTCGCCAATATTCTCGTCTCTGAAGGTTTTTCCAGCCTCGAAGAAGTGGCTTATGTCCCAATGCAGGAAATGTTAGACATTGAAGGCTTTGATGAAGACACCGTCACAGAGCTGAGATCACGCGCAAAGAATGCCCTCCTCACCATGGAAATTCAGCGTGAAGAATTTGTTGAAGATGTTTCCCAAGATTTGGCTGATCTCGATGGCTTAACTCCTGAGATGATCGGCAAGCTGGCTGATGGTGGCATTCACACCCGCGATGATTTCGCTGACCTGGCTGTTCATGAACTCACCGAACTTATTGGTATTGAAGCGGTACAGGCCAAAATTTTGATCATGAAAGCTCGCGAGCATTGGTTCAATTGATCCAAAGCTTCACCACTGAAGATGCGCAACACAAGACCCAAGCAAGGATGAAACAATGGCTGTGACTACCGTCGCTCAATTCGCCGCAGAGCTTAACCGTTCAGCAACTGCTTTGCTCGAACAGTTACAGTCTGCGGGCGTCATCAAGGCATCCAAAGATGATGTCTTGACCGAGTCCGACAAGGAGCGTCTCCTCGAATTCCTTCGATCTTCTCACGGCACAGCAACGCTTGAGCGCAAGAAAATCACCGTCATGCGCAAGTCAACCAGTGAGATCAAACAAGCGGATGCGAGCG
>JBEIRS010000217.1:0-3073 GCA_040375795.1 Methylibium sp. | reverse complement strand
GTATTGATTTTGAAAATTAGCTATTTTTTGCAGCAGAGCATCCGCATGATCAGGGTTCCAGGAAAGGCGAACAAAATCAGGACAAGCCCCTGCCGATGAAAGGTCATCGAGGAGACAACCCACGCGAACTCCCTTGGATTTTAAGCTGGCCAAAGCGGCTTGGGCCTGAATAGAAGTGCTCCAGGGATGCGCAAGCAACCATGCTCCTTGTGGCACTTGTTCGACCATGGTGGAATCAAGCCCCAAATTGCCAGGAAGTGTCAATAAAACTGCTCGCCCGGCTTGTGAAATGGATTGTGCAGCCGATAAAAGACCCGTTGCATAAGCCAATAAAGCCTTTGGGTGCGATTGCAGCCGAGACCCAAGGTGACTGTGAAGAGATAATTCAAAACCTGCCAGTCCTCCTTCTGTGCCAATCAATGGCCGGCGCACAGCGAAAGTGTCTATCAGGCCACCTTCGCTGCCTGTGAAAGAGAGTAATTCGGAATTTGCAGGCTTGGCAAACTCTGCGTCAGAAACCCTGATGGATGGCGTGCCTCGCATTTCCTCAGTTAAAACGGCAATCCCAGAATCTGAATGGGTTGAACATTCTGAACTACTCTGAACATGTAATGACCTACCAAACCATCGAGAAAACCACCCGGCCATGATGCCCCCTAAGAAATTTTCAAAGCCAATCAGCTTGGCGTTCCTTTCAGCATCGGCTCAAAATCACGTGACTTGAGTACAGATGAAGTATGAATTTCTCTATTTTGTGAAATTTGTGAGCACACGCCGCAGGCATCCTATGGACTGGTCAATGATGGGTTCAATGTGGACCGCAGGCCATTGGTGATACGATGAGTTCCTCTCTTTGTCTCTTTGCACGATGCCAGCTTTTTCTGAGCAAATTTTTTATCATTTCAATGGGTTGCACGACCCGAAAATTATTTTTTGCTTAAGGTGTCGCCAAAGAGGTGGCATTGTGCGTCAATGTCTGTGGCTGATTCTGGCAAGCGTTTTTCTTGCCTTGACAGGCTTTGGAATCTGGCTTGCTATCTTGTCAAGGGGCTTGCCGGATATCAGCGAAATCAAAAATGTTCCAGCCCATCCATCGATTCAGGTCTACACTCAAGATGGAGTCGAAATCAGTGAATATGCTCTGGAGCGGCGCTATTTTGTCCCCCTGTCCCACATTCCTCAACCGCTCCAGGAAGCACTTTTGTCGATCGAAGACGCCCGCTTCAGAGAGCATTCAGGGCTTGATCTGAAAAGCATGGCCCGGGCTGGCCTGGCCCCTTTCTGGGGCAAGTACAGCCAAGAGAGCTTGACCATCACGCAGCAGTTGGCACGCCATTTTTACCGGTCGTATCGTAAGAGCCATGAGCGTAAAATCCAAGAAATATTGCTTGCCTTAAAAATTGAGGAAGAACTCAGTAAAGATCAAATCCTTGAGCTTTACATGAACCAAATTTATCTCGGGCAAGGTGCTTATGGTTTTGAGGCCGCCGCCAAAACCTACTTTGGGAGATCAATGACCGATCTGTCTGTGGCCGAATATGCCATGCTTGTTGGCTTGCCTCAAAACCCGGCTCATGCCAACCCGATCAGTCATATTGAATTGGCGCGTAAGCGGCAATTGGTGGTTTTGGCACGCCTGCGCAATACCGGTCTTCTTGATGAAGCCAGCTATCAATCTGCAAAAGCCCAGCCCCTGCAATTACGTCCATCTTCGCCATCGCCAGTGTATGCCCAGTATGTGGCTGACATGGTTCGGAAATTGGTGCATGAGCAGTATGGCCAAGATGCCTTTCAACGCGGCTTGAAAGTCATCACATCCATCCACTCCAGTGACCAGCAAGCTGCCTACCAAGCTTTGCGCAAAGGTCTGCTTGATCACGAATTGCGCCAGCCATACCGAGGCCCTGAAGGTTTTGAAAATTTACCTGATGGCGTTTCTGGTACTGACCCCATGGTCGCACAAGCACTTTCAGACTATGCGGATGATGAAAACCTGCGTGTGGCCCTCGTGACTCAATCATCGTCTCAGGGGGTGGTGGCAACCCTGGCTTCTGGCGAGGTGCTGGTGATCAATGGGGAGGGTTTGCGAGGCGTTCAGGTGGCCCTCAACAGACGTTCGCCGACTTCCATTCGTATCCAGCGTGGCTCGATCATTCGGGTTTTGAAAACAGGATCGCAGTGGGTCATTGCCCAATGGCCCCAGGCCAGCGGTGCGTTGGTTTCAATAGACCCTCAAAATGGCCAAATTCGTGCTCTGGTGGGTGGCTTTGATTTTGATCGGAATCCGTTCAATCATGTGGACCACGCATGGCGCCAGCCGGGCTCCGCTTTGAAGCCCTTTCTTTATTCTGCAGCCCTTGAGCACCGAGTGATGCCCAGATCCTCTATCAATGATGCTCCCTTGATTTTTGCGCCATCATCAAGCACTCTGAAAGGCTGGGAACCTCAAAATTTTGATGGTAAATTTGATGGCCCGATCAGCTTTAAGCAAAGCCTGCTCAAGTCGAAAAACTTGGTGAGTATTCGGCTCTTGCAAATGATCGGTGTTCAGCCTGCCCAAGACTGGATGTCTCGCTTTGGGTTTGACGCCGATAAACACCCCCATAACCTGACCCTGGCACTGGGTTTGGGCTTTGTGACCCCGATGCAAATGGCGCGTGCTTATGCTGTTTTTGCCAATGGCGGTTACAAAGTCACCCCTGCTCTTATCACGCACATTCTCGACGCCCAAGACAAAACCGTTTTTGAGGCGGCTACCGTGACCTTGAATGAAACTCAACGAGTCATTCCAGCCCGCAATGCTTTCATCATGAATCGCATGCTACGTGAAGTCATGCGTGGCGCCACCCCCTCCAGCCGCCCCACAATACTCAATCGAACCGACCTTTACGGAAAAACAGGCACCACACACAATGCCTTTGATGCTTGGTTTGTGGGCTTTCAACCCAATTTGCTGGCTGTTGTTTGGCTTGGATATGCCCCCCCCCCGGAGGGGAGGGGGGGGAGGGGGGGGTGCGGGGGTGGCACAGGTTCGGAAGAGGGGCGGGTGGGGCGAGGGTGGATAGCGGGGGGT
>JBEIRS010000195.1:0-3482 GCA_040375795.1 Methylibium sp. | reverse complement strand
TCCGACGACTTTTCACAAAAAACTTCGAGTCATGATCGAACAAAACCTCTTTTTCCCAAGGGTTCAGTGCTCGTAAATCAGTTCCAGTATGAGACTGGATTTTGAGCAGGACATTACCGTTAACGGCTACATTTTCGTCAACCGATGTACTCGAAAAAGCAGGATAAACCACAATTTTACCAGGCTGGTGCTTGGCCAGATCTTGGGGGTTTAGATTCAAGCCCCGGTACACAATACCTTTGAATGTAGGGAGCTTTTTAAGAGCACCAGATACAATTTCACTGAACTGTAAAGACAGTCGGATTATCTGCCCGTCGGACGGGTCTTCACGCCCGCCTGGGAAATTTTCCAAATTGAATTTTTGGCGACGAGCAGCGTTGCCCGCCAAGGCTCCGGTGTCTATGTACGCTTCAATTGCAACGAGTTCAGAGTCAGTGAGGCGATTCCATCCCTGACGCGTATACTCAGCATCGCCAATACGCTTTATGATCTGCTTTCGTGCCCCCAGCGCCCCTTCGGCCACTTTATTGAAATCATGGTCGAAAGGGTAACTCAAAAACCTCTCAACCACCTGAACTCGTTCAGCTTCAGTCTTTGGTACCTGACCCAGTAGCCGCGTTTCTTTCTTGCGATTCACTGGGGGTACAGTGTCAACGTGAACCAACTTTCCCGGGGTGTCTTGTGTTGGGTTTGGTTTTTTTCCCGGCGTATTCAACCACGCCTTGACTTGATTCAAGTGACGTATTTCTCCAGATTTGATTTTTTTTGCCAGCGTGGCCAGCTGGGTGGCTGCCTTGACCGCCCCAACGGTGGTAATGACCACCAGCACCGCTTGCACGACCAGTTTGCCTTTGTCATAGTCTGACAGGCCTGGAATGTTTTGGATCGCTTTGACCACGGCTTGTGCGCCGATTTGTGTGGCGTGGGGGAGGTTGGAGAATAAAAATTTCAGGGCGGTTGCGCCCTGATCCAAGGTATTTTTAAGGTCACGCAGGCCCTGTATGGGGTTTGCCGCCAAGCCCAGTGCCGAGAGGGCTGTTGCGGCACCAAGCCCCCAAACCCCATCAATAACGCCGGCAGCAAAGGGCACCCATCCTTTTTGTTTTGAAATACCTGGAGCCAAAGACAACGTTGGGCTGAGAGGATTATTGCTCTGATGGCCTGGTTCATGCGCTGCGCGAAGCGTCTTGGCAAACTCGCGGGCCGTATTGAAAAAAGTATCGGCCTCAGAGCGGTCTTGCAATAAACCGTCCACATAAGTCTCAAAGGATCGAAGGCTTCGCAAGCCCGAGCCTGGGTTTTGAAGGGATTGCCAAAGCATCTGCAAGACCGCCAGGTTCAAGGCATCATCGCCAACCCCAAAAGGGGTTCGGTTGGCCATACGTTTCAATAGGCCATCAGGTCCCAGGAGCTTTTTTTCAAGGCGCTGCAGGCTTGGCTCGTTGGCATCCGATTGTTTGAAATGTGCCCGTAAACCCTGAAAATATTGCTTGGCTTGCTGATGTAAAAGTTGATTGACCTGCTCTCGCGTGGGTGCTGGCGTGGGTTTTTTTTTGGTCTTTTCAGGCCCGAGCCCGATGTTGAGTGGGATAGACGACACGCAGCCTCCTTTCAACTTCAAGGTGCCAAGCCCTGCGTTCAATGCGTTATCAGGTTGAAAGGGTGCTGCAACCTGGAGATTTTGTCAAAAGGGAATACCCTTCCCACAAGGTGGGGGGTGGATGCGGCGCCGGGGGGCCGGCGCCCCAGACAGGAGTTGGTGAATGCAAGGGTGGGCCGGGGATGGCTGGTTGATGCAACGAGACACTAGTTGGCCCGTTTTTGCACCGCACTCAAGCCCAAAGACCAATCTACCAGAGCTTCAATGGCTGGGCGGGCGCTGTTTGCTTCAGGATGGTTGATGATGGCCACCAGGACGTAACGGCGCCCGTTAGGGTGTAAAACATAACCAGCGATGGCTGCGACATCTTTTAAGGAACCTGTTTTGAGGTGGGTGCGCCCCACGTTGGTTTTGAATCGTCTGAGCGTGCCATCCATTCCACCAACGGGCAGCGAGCTCATCAATTCAGGCATGACTGGGCTGGCCCAAGCGCTTTGTAGCAGCTTTCCGAGCCACTCGGCAGTGACCCGGTTCTCACGCGATAAACCTGAGCCATTGTCAATGACCAATTCGCGCGGCGGGTCTCCAAGGCGCTTTTGCACCCACTGTCGCAAGACTTCACGCGAGTTTTCAAGCGACCCCAGACCACGTTGTGTCAGGCCAAGCGTCAAAAATAATTGCTGTGCCATGACATTGTTGCTGAATTTGTTGATGTCTCGAACCACTTCATGCAGACTGGGCGAACTGATTTCAAAGGTAGGAGGGCTGCTGGGCGCCGTGCCATCCCGAACCCGACCCAGCAGTTTTCCCCCAAGGCTTTGCCACATGCCCTGCAATGCACGCTGGTTATAAGTTTGTGGATCTGTGTAGGCGACAGGCCAAATTTTCTCGCCACAACTGGCAGGGTAAGCCCCCCCCAGGATCAGTCGATGTGGCTGCGTGAAATCAGCTTTCAAGCTGCCCCGCCAATCATTGCAAGGCCCCGTGGCAAGGGGCACACTGGGTTCAATTTGAAAAGCAGCCAGGGGGGGGTCCAGGCTCACCATGGCCACATTTTTGGCGGGGTCGGGTGTGAAGGTCAAAATGATTGATTTAAAGTTCAAAAGCAGGGCATCCGGGCTTGCGTTATAAGGTCTGAGGGCTTCTCCATCAAACTCAGCGGGGTTTGAGTTGGCCACACTGAAAAGCCCGCGATCCACAATCATGTCGCCGCGAATCTCCTGAATGCCCAGTTGCCTGATACGACGCATCAACAGCCAAAGCCGCTCCATGACGAGTTTGGGGTCTCCTTGACCTTTGATTACCACGTTGCCGTTGAGTACCCCATGAGAATCAGGAGCCATAGCACCTTGAACCCAGACAGGGGTTGACCACACCCACGCAGGGCCGAGCACATCGAGCGCGGCGTAGGTGGTGAGAAGTTTCATCACCGAAGCCGGATTGATGGCTTGCGTGCTGCGCCAGCTCAGCACAGGCTCAGGGTTTCCTACCTCTTGAATCCATGCTGCCATAGATTCTTTCGGAACCCGAGCTTTCTGCAGTGCCATCTCGACTTCAGCAGGCAAAACATTGAAGGGCTGTGCATTGGCCCAGTTCAATACGAACACCAAAACACAGCCACAAGCTGCTTGTGCCCAGCGGGTGTATCGAGACAGAGGGATCAAAGGCGTCATGTGTTGAATGTAACAAAGGATGAGTTTGGGCCTCAGCAGGGACCCTGAAAATAAATGCCACCAAGTCTGCTATTTCTGCTGTTGTGGAGGATGAATGCTACATGGCATATTTACCTGCCGTTGATTGAGCATGGGAATGCATGATGAAAACGGCAAAGGTGGCCTTTTTTTGATCCATCAAGCTTGACTTAATCTTGATGCAATGGCAT
>JBEIRS010000247.1:0-2646 GCA_040375795.1 Methylibium sp. | reverse complement strand
TGGCACTGCCTGCACTGCGGAGCACATCAGCAAACTTTTTCGCTTCACCGATCATATTATTTTCAGCTTTGATGGCGACGCTGCGGGGATGCGCGCGGCAGCTCGGGCCCTCGAAATAAGTGTGCCCTTTGCCACCGATGCACGCAGCCTGCGTTTTTTGTTTTTACCCAGCGAACATGACCCAGACTCCTACGTTCGAGAGCACGGATGCGAGGCCTTCGAAGCTTGTATTGCAGAGTCTCAACCCCTTTCACGCCAACTCATCCGGGTGGCCCAGCAAGACTGCAACCTCAGCAGTGCCGAAGGGCGGGCCCGCTTTTTAGTGTGCGCCCGGCCTCTTTGGGAATCATTGCCTGACGGAGCACTCAAACGTCAACTCCACATGGATTTGGCCAAAACTGGCGGGTTATCATCTTCAGACTTGGCTGAACTCTGGCGAAGCAAGCCACCCTCCCCCTCTGGACCTGGCGCACTTCGACCTGGCATTGAAAATATACTCTTGGGACAGCCTCAAGATATCAAAAGCCTTGGCTTTTCCAAGCGCCCTCCCTGGAGCCATAGCAGCCCACCCAGTCCCGCGGATCATGCCTTACGCATCCTTTTACTCCATAGCCATTGGCTCGAGCAACTGGCCACGGACGACCACGACCTGCTGGCACAACTGCCCTCTCCTCACGGTGAGATTGCCGGGTGGCTTGAGCGACACGTTGCTGAACATGGAGCCATGGTTTGGGCGGCACTGGAGCCAGGGTTTAAAGAAGCCTTTTCGACCGGGATCATTGAGCGCTTTATGCCAGTATCAGCCCTTGAAGACGAGTTTCAGTTTTCAGATTTACGACGCTTGCTCGACACCCTTTGGATCGACAAACTCAAACTGGAACAAACCAAACTTGCCGCCTCAGCCGGGCATGACCCCCACTCTTTACAACGCTATCGTGAAATCAGCCTGCGGTTGAACCAACTAAAAAAAACAGCCTACCCCTTGAATACGACGAAGTTATAATCATTTTTAACGTAAAGCAATCAATTCATGGTAATAGTGCAGTGTTTTACTCTCTCAAGAGCCAAATACCGCGCTCACTGAGTGCTTGATAACGGTTTTTTAGCCGATATGTGCAGAACTTCCTTCTCACTCACTGCACCTCAACCCGATACACCGCTTATCAGCTTCAGCCTGCCTTTGCCTCGTCTGAGGCCCTACTTGTTCTCATTCGGCACCCGCCAGGTCTTGCCGTTTGTCACCACCCACCGAGGATTCGCATGACAGTCAAAAAGAGTGCTACCACCCCAAAGGCTAGGAAAACCGCCTCGCCCGAAGTTAAAAATGACCGCATGAACGATAGTAACACCCCGGAGGTGCACACCGGCAAAACCAAGCTGCGTGGGCAAAAAACCGCCAAAAACAAAGAAACCAAAGCCTCTGCGCCCCGCCCTGAAAAGACAGCGTTAACTGAAAAAACCCGTCAACGATCGCTGCCCCCCCCCGAGCCTCAAGCAGCCAAAGCAATCATCGAAGAAGATTTTGTTGATCTCGACGTTGATTTTGAAGCCGACCCTGAGCCTGAGGTCGAGATTGACTCACCCAGCGATGATACCCGCCCAAAAGCCAAACCTTTACGGATGAAGGTTTCACGAGCCAAAGAACGCGCCCTGATGCGTGAATTTGGCCTTGATGAAACCGCACTGACCGAAGAAGAAGTTGCCAAACGTCGCCAGGAACTCAAAACCCTGATTAAGATGGGAAAAACCCGGGGGTTTTTGACTCACCAGGAAATCAACGACCACCTCCCTGAAAAACTCGTTGAAAATGAAATTCTCGAGGCCATCATCTCCATGCTCAATGACATGGGTATCGCTGTCTATGAGCAAGCTCCTGATGCTGCCACTCTCTTGATTGCAGGCGGTGGCGCCACCGCCGCCACCGAAGAAGAAGCCGAAGAAGCTGCTGAAGCCGCGCTTTCTACCGTTGATTCTGAATTTGGCCGAACCACTGACCCGGTACGGATGTACATGCGTGAAATGGGCACCGTCGAACTTCTCACCCGCGAGGGTGAAATCGAAATTGCCAAACGCATTGAAGGGGGCTTACAGGCCATGATGTACGCCATCAGTGCTTCGCCCACCACCATTGCTGAAATTCTTCATTTTGCTGATCGCATCCAATCTGATGAAATAAAAATTTCCGAAGTTGTGGATGGTTTTGTTTCGGAAGACGAGGCCGACGACTACGTTGCTGAAGAAGATGTCGATTTTTTCGATGAAGAAGACGACGATGACGGGCAGGGAGGGAGCAAAGCACTGACCAAAAAGCTCGAAGAAATGAAAACTGCTGCCTTGGAAAAGTTTAATGAACTGCGCGCTCACTTTGAAAAAATGCGCAAATCCTTTGAAAAAGAGGGTTATCAATCCAGTGCTTATAACAAAGCCCAGCAAGCCATCAGCACGGACCTCATGAGCATTCGTTTTACCGTCAAAACCATCGAGAGGCTGTGTTCTATCTTGCGCTCCCAGGTGGATGATGTCCGACGCTACGAACGTGAATTACGCAAAATCATTGTTGATAAATGTGGCATGCCACAAGACTACTTTGTCAAAAATTTCCCCCCAAACCTGCTCAATTTAAGTTGGGCTGAAAAAGAAGCCACC
>JBEIRS010000258.1:0-2512 GCA_040375795.1 Methylibium sp. | reverse complement strand
TCCATCCACCGCCGTATGCTTAGAAGTCTTTTTAAACGATTATTGCTGGCATTTACTTTTTTGCTGTCAGTCTCAGGCTGTGCCACATCTCCGTCTTTTCCCACAGGATCTTTGTTGGTGGTTCGTGTGGTTGGCAATCAAGCGCCAGACGCCCTCTCTTTGAAAATAACAAAATCTGATCAATCTGGGGCTCCGATCTCGTTGAATGGCGTGGTTCACGGCCAACCGACTGGCCGATGGGCTGATTTTCTCTTTCCCATGTCTACAGCGCCTGGCCAATATGTCATCAGTCATGAAAACCCTCAATTGGCTCCATTTCGGATAAATTTTGAGGTCAGTAAAAACACTCTGGGCTATATGGGTCGCCTGGTGGTTTTTCAAGATCGTGATCGAGCTTTTGTCCTTGAAGACCACTACTCTGAAGATATCTTGATGTTCCGTGAGCGTTTTGATTCACTCCGTTCTGTTGGGGTGCTTGTGCAATTGGGAAGCTTGGCTCCAGAGACTCGACAAGATCCCTCGACGCTTCCAGAAAGCGAGCATTTTGTTGAAGTTGTTCCTATCAGTGAAGAGTTTCTGGAGCAAATCCCATGGCAAGCCAGAGAAGCTTTTAATCGTTATTTGAAAATGCCCAGTCCACGGGCATTTGCAATCAATGAAGAAGGGAAATTTGGTTTGGCGACAGGGAAAAATGTGGTCTCAAGGGCTCTACAAGAGTGTTCGAGTCAAAACTCAAAGCAACCCTGCCGAATTTTTTCAGTAGATCAATCGATTGCCCTGATACGCTCTACAGGCGCACCTGTGACTCCCCCCCTCCCCTTTACCCCGCCTGGCTCTCGACTGGCACCACCATTATCGGCACAGGCCCCTTTTGCGCCCTCACTGCCGATAGCTCCGCCAGTCTCTTCGGTGCGTCAGTCATCAAATCGTTCACCTGCACCATCTCTGAGTGTTTCAAAGTCGCCCTCTTCCCCTGTATCTTCCACAAACAAAGGGTCACCAACCACCAGCGCAAACCCTTGTCCGCCAGCCCAGCCCAATTTCAAAGGTTGGCTCAGATTGTCTGACATCATCCCCGAGGCAGCGGGATCGAAAAGGCCTGATTGTGCCAAATAAGATGGGCATGATGCAGATCATGCCCATCCAACTCTGCAGCCGCCTCAAACCGGCTCTCCCGTAGACACCCCCATGGCCCATGCTGCCTTGAGAAGTGGATGATCTGTCGGCACAGTTTTTACGCGCTCTGCCACCTCTGCCAGCGGCACGCTATCGATGCGATTGGAATTCAAGGTGACCAAACGATTAAACTGGCCCTCGGCCAGCATCTCGGCGGCTGCATGACCAAATTGTGTGGCAAGTATCCGATCAAAAGCGGTTGGAGTTCCTCCACGCTGGACATGGCCCAGCACTGTTGCACGAACCTCAGAGGCGAGGTGTGGTTGCAGTTGTTCTCTCAAAACATGCGCCACCCCACCAAGCCTTAAAGGGTCATGGCTGTCTGCCTGAATAGGGCTAAAGGTCATGGCACCCCCTCGCATGGTGGCACCCTCAGCCATCGCAATCAGGGTAAATTTTTGTTGCGCCGCTCTTTTTTGACAAACACGTATCACCTCTTCAAGCTGGTAAGGCCGCTCAGGAATAAGAATCACATCGGCCCCTCCAGCCACTCCGGCCTCCAGTGCAATCCAGCCTGCATAACGACCCATGGTTTCTAGGATCATCACCCGGCCATGACTTTTTGCTGTGGTTTGCAGACGATCCAGCGCCTCTGTGACGGTTGAAACGGCAGTATCGAACCCGAAAGTCCGGTCGGTGTGCATCAAATCATTGTCGATGGTTTTTGGGCAGCCAACGATAAAAATTCCTTTTTGTGTTATTCGGTGGGCAATACTCATCGTGCCGTCTCCACCAATCACAACCATCGCATCGAGGCCGATTGAACGCACATATGCCACCACCTCATCCGAGATATCGGCCCCATTTGCAGCAAAATATTGAAATGGATTGGCACGGTTGTGCGTGCCAAGGATGGTTCCGCCCAAGGCAATCGTTTCTGAGACCGATTGCACATCCAGGGGGCGAATACGCCGCTCAATGAGCCCCAAAAAACCATCTTCAATCCCAATAACTTCAGCGCAGTACTGGTGAATCAATGATTTGGTGGTCGCACGAATCACGGCGTTGAGTCCGGGGCAATCCCCTCCCCCAGTAAGAATTCCGACTCGCATAAAGACTCTCCTGATGTTGATCAATGCCTGATTTTGCAGACCATCCTTAGAATTCAGACTGAATTTGTAGCCACACTTTCTCCAGTCGTTTGACACTCACCGGCTGGGGTGTGCGCAATTCTTGAGCAAACAAACTGACGCGCAATTCTTCGAGCATCCAGAAAAAGTCTTCGAGTTTGGCATCAAAAGTACCCTTTCGATCAGCCAATCCGCGCATATAACGCTGCTCTAGAGGGCGAATTTCCGCCATCTGTTTGGCATCTCGAGTGGGGTCTGTACGCAGC
>JBEIRS010000172.1:0-3731 GCA_040375795.1 Methylibium sp. | reverse complement strand
GAGTTGAAGCAAACTGAAAACCTCTGCCATTCAAGCCGCCAAGCTGTGTTTCAACTCACAGGGTATTCCATGGTCGGAGACCTTTGGCGATGTCTACCATCCAAAGATTGGTGCGTTTGCCCAGGCCCAGCATGTTTTTTTGGCGGGCAATCAACTGCCCACCCGTTGGCAAGAACCAGGTCGGCATCACTTTGTGATTCTGGAAACCGGGTTTGGGCTGGGTAATAATTTTTTGGCCACTTGGCAGGCGTGGCGTGCTCTCCCTCAACCTCGTCCTGCGCTGGACTTTATTTCCATTGAACGCCATCCATTCACTCGGGCTGACCTCACCCTGGTGCATGCCCAAAGCCCTTGTCCGGATCAAGTTCAGCAGCTTCTTGCTCAATGGCCCCCTTTGACTTGCAACCTGCATACGTTGCGCTTTGAACGTGGGCAAGTGCGCTTGCTTTTGGCCCTGGGTGATGCCCTGGAATGGTTGCCTGAGCTGCTGGCCCGGGTTGATGCCTTTTATCTGGATGGTTTTGCCCCAGATCGCAACCCAGAGCTCTGGCAAATCAAGGTATTCAAAACTTTGGGCCGCTTGGCAGCACCCAACGCCACCGCAGCCACTTGGTCAGCAGCTCGAGTGGTGCGTGAAGGCCTATTGACAGCAGGTTTTTCAGTCAAGATGGCACCGGGTTGGGGTGGCAAACGTGACATCACTCTGGCTCACTATGCCCCTCGATTCACCCCCCGCCCTTCGCCTCGTCTGGCAAGCCCCCTCTTGAGCGCCCAAGGCTCGGCCTTGATTATTGGAGCAGGCCTTGCCGGTTGTGCAACCGCTCGCAGCTTGGCGCGGCTGGGCTGGCACAGCACTTTGCTTGATCGCGCGGTTCAGCCTGCCTCGGAAGCCTCGGGCAATCCAGCAGGCATTTTTCATGGCCTTGTGCATGGCCAAGATGGCACTCACTCGCGCATTTTTCGAGCAGCTGCTCTTTATGCCGCTCAGGAGGTGCGCCGAGCGATGGCGGAACAAGGCATTCAGGGTCAAGTGCAGGGTTTGCTTCGCCTCGAATGGCAAAAAAATCTTGAGACAATGCTTGATGGCTTGAAGCAAGGGGGCCTACCTGCTGAATATGTGCGAGCTTGCTCTGCCGAAGAAGCTTCAGCCCTGAGTGGCTGGCCTGTGGCCACTTCAGCCTGGATTTTTACCGAAGGTGGTTGGGTAGCACCAGCTGAACTCTGTAGAGCTTACCTGAATGAAGCTGGTGAGTGCGCACGGTTTGTGGGCGGGGTTTCAGTGGCAACCATTGATCGACATGCTGGCCAGTGGTGCGCGTTTGACCGCGAAGGGAACATGCTTGGGCAGGCCCCTGTGTTGGTGCTGGCGAATGCAGGGGACGCAATGCGCCTGCTCGCTTGGCCGGGCACTCGCTTGCATCCTGTACGAGGGCAAATCAGTTGGCTCGACACCCCTGCTCACGGCCAGGCCTGGCCGTGGCCGTTGCAAGACCTGCAAAGCCCAAGGGTGCCGGTGGTGGGGGCAGGTTATGCGTTGCCTTCGTTTCAAGGTGTTCAGCTTTTTGGGGCCACATCGCAAGCCCATGATGCCGAGCCTGGACTGCGCAACGCTGATCATGCGATCAATCTTCAGCACTTGTATCGATTGCAAGGGCGCCACCTGAACCCTGAGCAGGCTTTGTGTGCTGTGCATGCCCTCTTACCAAAAGGCCGCGTGGCTTGGCGCTGGACCACCCCCGATAAGCTGCCTATCATTGGCCCCGCTCCTCGACCTGAGGCTCCGGCACAAGATCATGTTCGCCTGACAGAGCGAGAACCGGGCTTATTTTTGTGTGTCGGCCTGGGATCACGCGGCATCAGCCTGTCAGCCCTCGCTGGCGAGACCGTGGCTGCCCTCATCACAGGCCGACCCTGTCCCTTGGAGTCCAGCCTGCTTGATGCGATCGATCCGGCCCGTTTTCAGAAGCATGGGTTATAAAATTCAATTTATCACGCCAAGGCTGACTCTCATGCCTTGTCGTCGAAGGCTGAATTTAATTGGCTTGCTCTTTGAACCTCATCGGTGTGCAAGTAAATTGATGTGGTAGACAGTGAAGCATGCCGAAGATTGTCTCGAACTGTGGTCAGATCAACCCCCCGAGATAGCGCATGAGTGGCATGAGTGTGGCGCATCCAGTGTGGGCTGGCCTGTCGAAGTTTTTCTGCGGTGGCGGGGCTTTGATCACTGATGACTTGAGCGGCTGTACGAAAAAATCGGCGCATGACATACCACAATCTTGCTGAAGTAATTCCAGTTTGATCTTCTTCATTGAGCCGCCCCAGGAGGGGAGTGGCCACGGCACAGCGATCAGGTGAGCTTGGAAGCCCTCGCTGTACCAAATAGCGGATCAAGGCCTTGTAAGCCCTTGGAGGCAGACCAACTTTAGCGGCCTTACTGCCTTTGCCAAGCAGCGCCAACCAATGGTTGCCTCGACTGTCGGTTTCAATGTGCCCCAATTTTGCCCCGACCAACTCGCTGGCACGAAGGCCCGTGGCGTAAGCAAAATCCAGTACAAATCGAAGCCTTTGTGCTGCGGCAGCTTGCCACCCATGAGACCATTCCAGGCCCTCAGCAATGGTTTGAATCAAGCGCCATTCTCCCTCGTTGAATACCCGTGAAGCCATGACACTGTCAGATCTTGAGGCTCCCCTGACCTTGATGCCGGCAAAGGGGTTGATCAATATGTAGCGTTGTTCAATCAACCAACGAAACAAGGCACCCAAGACTGAAAGTGAATAGGCCACTGAGCGGGGTGAAAGAGCGCCACTGAAGGGCCGCCATTGAGGCGAATCACGCGGGCATGCAGGCCCCACCCAACGGGTGCTCGGCGAAGGCTGGCGCAAAAAAGCTCGGTAAGCCAGGGCATCTTCTGTCGTCAGCGATGACAACGCTTTTCCTTGTTCAATCACGGCCCACAAAATCAGCCGCTCAGCCTCCTTTCGGTAGGCCCGCTGTGTGGCCAGTGTTTCATGCAAAGACAGCCAGGTTTGTACCGCTTCATAGTCATTATTGGCGGCCAGCGCGCATGTGTTGGGAGGGGCCCGGAAGCTGCCTTGAGAGCCATCAAGTTGAGCAGGAACACAAAGATGTTCCCAAGGGACAATGCCTTGCGGATCACGCACTGCAATGAGGGCTCGGGCACGCTCGGTCAGTTCAGGATGTTGCTCAAAAAAGGCTTCAATCTGACGGGCTCCTGCCAAACCCAACCCTGGAATATGCGCCCACCAGCGCTTGAGCCTTGGAATGCGCACCGTGAGTGCCGCCAGAGTATGAATCCCTTGAGCTTCCAGGGCGCGAACAGCACGCGGAGAAAGCCATTGAGAGATGGGGTCTCCGATCAACGCGTGTGCTTGCGGCAGGGTACGCAGGGTGTCGATGGCCTGTGCCGCAGCCTTGGCATAGTTGCTTCGCCCAGATTCAGGGTGCCGAAAAACATCGGCCAAGTCAGCCCGATGACGTTGCAATGCGTAGCGGATCAGGTGTCGCCTCAGTTTTCCAATGACTCCACGGGCCGAACTGCCTTGGTCACTTTCAGGCAAATACCTTCTCACCGATTCGGTGGCGGAGACCCCTTGATACCAGGCCCGTAAAGCAGCCAGGGCATCTGGGTCGGGAAAGCGGTTGAGCTCTGGCTGATGGGGAAAATCATCTTGGGATTCAGGACTTGGATGGGTGTGCCTATTTTTCATGG
>JBEIRS010000071.1:0-6560 GCA_040375795.1 Methylibium sp. | reverse complement strand
GTCCGCAATGATCGCTTCGGCCAGCGTATCCTTAAGCAAAACATCGGCTCCCTTCAAATCTGACGCCTGCCCGGGGGTGAGATGCAAGGCAGTGCCCCCGCGCTGTGCTGGTGGGCTCGAACAATCGTTGAATCAATCATGCCGTATTCATTGTCTGCATCCAGCGACAGTCGGTTGTCTCGGGCCGTCACCCCAACATGCCCCTCGCGTCCAGGCAACATCGCCTGAATTTGCTCCGATTGATTATCCCTTCGTGCGTATCTTCTTTGGCTCATCCACCCCATATCGTGACGTGGCTTGAACTTTCAAGCCATGAATTGATTTAATGGATGACAGACCTGAGGGGCGATTACTCGACCTTGTTTGATTAAAAATCTTCTTGTCATGCTGCGCGCAGTCGTAGCATCCAGCATTTGATGAATGCAGCGTTGGGCCACGGATGGATGCCTGATGCAACGAGACACAAAGAGCCATCGGACTGAGCTCTGGGAATACAACAAGGAAATGTATAAGCCCGTCGCAATAAAGTGGAGCGCCTGTTTCACAGGCTGAAGGGCTTCAGGTGCATCGTCCTCAGAGATAAAAAATTTATCGAATTCTGGGGGCCAGATGCTTAAGTTTCAGAATATTCAAGCCGATAAAAATTCAACGCACCTGAGATGATTCGGTCACAGCGAAGTAAATAAGCAGTGGATGATTAAAAACTTTCCATCCGGCATTTACAAAACTGAACCAATAACACCAGGGAGACAGTTTACTGGATTGTGACTGGCGTTGAACACCGGACTTTTAGTTTGTGATTGGTGAAACTCTAAGGAGTATATATCATGCCCATGACAATTAACACAAATGCCATTTCTTTGAATGCCCAAAGAAATACTGAAGCATCTAAAAATTCACTGGCCACCTCAATGCAAAGGCTGTCATCGGGGCTGAGAGTCAATAATGCCAAAGATGATGCTGCCGGCTTGGCAATTGCTGAGCGAATGAATGGCCAAATCAAAGGAATGAATGTGGCTATTCGCAATGCCAATGATGGTATTTCACTCGCCCAAACTGCTGAAGGTGCTTTAAATACCATTACGGATGCATTGCAACGCATGCGTGAGTTGGCGGTACAGGCGCAAAATGGCACGAATACTACCACCGACCGGGATAATTTAAATACAGAATATAAACAGCTTTCTGATGAAATTACTCGAATTGCAGAGCAAACAAAATTTAACAACCGGGCTATCTTAGATACTGATGATGGGGCTCAAACAATTCAGGTTGGTGCCAATAATACTGAAACTTTGACAATCACAACCAATGCCATCACGACGGTATCAGGTGATATCAAAACTGCTACGACCGCTTCAACCGCCTTGGCTGATATTGATGCAAAACTTGATACGATCACTACCGATCGAGCGACTTACGGTGCTGCAATCAGCCGTTTGGGGATGGCGATTCAAAATCTGACCATTGCTTCTGAAAACCAATCTGCAGCTCGTGGCCGGATTGTAGACGCTGACTTTGCCGCAGAAACAGCCAACCTGTCTCGCGCACAAATTCTGCAACAAGCCGGTAGCGCGATGATTGCCCAAGCCAACCAATTGCCAAATCAGGTGACGTCACTCTTGAGGTAATTTGGTCTTGATTTTGCTCATCTTATCTGAACCCCGCCTTCGTGCGGCTTATGAAGGCGAGGGTGATCAGGTGAAATGGGCATCAACCCGACCACCTCGTCATTCTGTAGGGCTTGCCCGAAGGTTTACAAGAGCTGCATAGGCAAAATGAGAAACGCTGGCACCTAAAACGGCAGGCATCACTAAACCGGCAAAAGGGATCAACCACAAACCAGTCATCATCAAGCCCAGTAAAAGTAAACCGTGACGATGCCGCTTGACGATCTGTGCGCGCTCATGGGTTGTGGCAAGCTCACTCAGGACATCATTGATCAGCAGGCGAACATTGATGTAAGCGGTCAGAACGAAAAAAATCAAGGCGCCTACCAAAGGAATGACCCACAGGAGCATCCCTGCCAGCAATGCGCCCCAGAGCTTGGCCATGTCCATCCACCCACGCCAACAATGTTCTGAGATGCTGTGCTGGGCCAAGGAAGGATACTGGGGCAAACAAAGCGTTTGAATGCGCGGCATCAAAAACCATTCAAGCACCAGTTGAATGGTCAAAATGACCAGCAAGCCAAAAGCAATCAAGCACAGACAAAGGGCCACCAGCCCCAAAAATGTTTTTTCGAGCAAGCTGGGTGCTTCATTCAGCCACGGCAGAGCCCAATCGGCGGCCTTCATAGATGCTGCCCAAATGGGGTTTCGAGCCAATATAAAAACCCACAACCAAAAGAAAAAAGCAGCCAAGGACGTCAAGATTGAAAAACTGAGCACACTTTTTTGAGTTCCATCACGAAAGCCCTTGCGGGCCGCCGAGGTGGCCTGTGCCAAAGAGTGAGCAAGGCACTGAAATGATGAGGCAGTCTCAGGGGGTGTCATGAAAATGGTTAATTTGACTTATAAAAAGCGTTCTAGAAATCGCAAAGAGCGACGATCAAGGGCATGTAAGCTAGGGATGCGATATTGAATTCCCTGAGCGTCGGTGATAATCAGTTGCCCATCTCTTAAGCGCCGGATATCTTCTTCACCTTTAAGAATGAAGTCTGTGAAACCCCGGTCGGTTTTGATGTGCCATGTGCTGGGGCTGGTGTAGGTGTTGACTGATTGAATTTGATCGATTGTGGGCATGAAGTCTCGCCATTCAAGGGCCTCTTCGATGGTTTTTTGCAGTGCAGGGGCGAGATCATCGAGTTTTCGAATGAACAAGCATTCCTGGCCCTCGGGGTTGAGCAAAGAAATATGCTCACGTGGAAAATGAATCGGAAAGCTTCTGACCGGCACCACACCTTCATGGCTGGCGCCATCCACTGTCAGCACAAGTTGATTAAAACGGTTTTTTTGAAGGTTAAAATTTGAGCTCATACGTGTCATGATGTGAAGGTCTAGGCGCCGTGCTGGCCTGCTTGGATGGCCATCGGGGTATCATGGTCTGGTGGTGTGTGCAGAAGGCGCCTGAGGTGATGGCGTCATCAGGGCAGAGCGTTCTATCATTTCTGTGCTTTCTGTGCCACGAGCCTGTGCTTGGTACAGGCGCCAATAGTGGCCCTGTTGGGCCATGAGAGCGTCGTGAGAACCAACCTCCACAATCCGTCCTCGATCCATCACCACCAAGCGGTTTGCCTTTCTGAGGGTTGACAAACGATGTGCGATGGCAATGGTGGTTCGCCCTTGCACAAGGTTGTCAAGGGCTTTTTGAATTTCCTGCTCGGTTTCCGTGTCGACCGAGGCGGTGGCTTCATCCAGAATCAAAATCCGAGGGTTGATTAAAAGGGCGCGTGCAATCGAAATGCGCTGCCGCTCGCCCCCGGAAAGGCCCTGACCACGCTCACCGACGAGTGAGTCATAGCCATTTGGAAGCCTCAGGATAAATTCATGTGCATGGGCTGCCCGTGCGGCAGCGATAATGTCCTCTGGGGTGGCATGGGGGCAGGCATAAGCAATGTTTTCGGCCACGGTCCCGAAAAACAAAAACGGTTCTTGCAAGACCAGGCCGATGTGGCTGCGATAGCCCTGAACTGAAAAGCGCCTAATGTCTGTGCCGTCAAGTTTGATGCTCCCTTCAGTGACATCATAAAAGCGGCAAATCAAGTTGACCAGGGTACTTTTTCCAGAACCACTGTGCCCTACCAGTCCAATCATTTCGCCCGGTTGAATGGTGAGATCGAGGTCTTGAATGACACGTCGGTTGCCATAACGAAAACCAATCTGGCTCAGAATAATCTCACCTTTCGTTGGCCCAAGCGGGACGGCTTGAATGGGTTCAGGAACGCTCGACGAATGATCCAGAATGTCAAAAACACGTTTGGCCCCGGCGGCTGCTTTTTGAGTGACTGACACAATCCGGCTCATGGAGTCCAGTCGGCCATAAAAACGGCCAATATAGGCAATGAAAGCGGTCAAAACGCCCACGCTGATATGCTGTTGAGACACCTGCCAAATCCCAAAGCCCCAAACCACCAGCAAACCAACCTCGGTCAATAATGATACTGTGGGTGAAAAAAGAGACCAGGTTCGGTTGAGCTTGTCGTTCACTTCCAGGTTGTGCATATTTGCATGTCGAAATCGGGATGACTCTCGATTTTCCTGGGCAAAGGCCTTGACAACACGGATGCCTGGAATGGTGTCTGCCAATACATTGGTCACCTCAGACCATACCCGGTCGATTTTTTCAAACCCTGTGCGTAATCGGTCTCGGACCCAGTGAATCATCCAGCCAATCAGCGGAAGCGGGGCCAAGGTGACCAAGGCCAACCACGGGTCAATGGAAAACAAAATGGCCGCCGTCATGAGGATCATCAAAACGTCTGTTGCAAAATCAAGGGCATGCAAGGAGAGAAAGACGCAAATTCGATCTGTTTCGCTGCCAATACGAGCAATGAGGTCCCCGGTGCGTTTGCCACCAAAATAGTCCAGGGACAGCCCCAGCAAATGTTCGAAGGTTGTGGTGCGTAAATCAGCCCCGATGCGTTCTGAAACCCATGCAAGCAGGTAAGTTTTGGCCCATCCCAAGCCCCAGGCCAGTAATGCCGCCCCCAGTAGACCAAACAAGTAGAGGCCGACTTTTTCGCTGTTGATGGGCTGGCCATTTTGGAATGGAATGAGAATATCATCCATCAAGGGGATGGTGAGGTAAGGGGGGATGAGCGTGGCAGCAGTGGCCAACAGCATCAATAAAAACCCTGTGAGCAGTGGCCCTCGGTAGGGTCTGGCAAAGCGCCACAGTCGAAATAAAACCCAGGTGGAAGGGATCGTTGGAGCCTCTTGCCCCCATGCGGGGTTTTCTTCTTCAAAAGGCTGAAAGAGATCCTCCGAAGATTTGGATTCTTGGGCCCATTCAAAGGCTTTGATCAGCTTTTGTGCCGCAGGAGTGTTTTTCAGGGTAAAGCGCCAAACCCCGAGCTGTTGCTCACGGTCAATCAGTTCAAGAGTTCCAATCCCGGCATGATCGCTCAGGCGCAGGCTTTGATCAGGCATGATTTGAAAATGCACCACCTCGTCACTGTGGGTGTGCGCATTGTGACGAATGCTGACAAGTTTTTGTGCCGTCACAATCAAAGCAGCCTTGCCGAAGTGCAATTGCTCATCAAGGTCAACCTTCAGGCTTGCAATTGCGTTTTCAGAAAAAGATAAACCAGCATTTTTTTGTGCCCACTCCACGCTGGCCCAGGCTGTCCCCAAGTTGGTTTCGATGTGATTGTTTGGTAAATTTTTGCTGGGTTGAGATGCTTGCATTGACGATTTCTGCAGAATGGAAAAACTGATGAGGGCAGGGGCCCTGCTTGAAAAATGGATGACGCTAAAAACCTGTATAACCCCTGTTTTGAGCTTGACTGATATTTCTTGCAACGCACTCTTTACGTGCTACGTTGACCCACTCTTTGGCCATGAAAAAAAATGATCTCCAAATTTTGCGCATCAATTATCTTCGGGGGCCCAACTTATGGACGTACCGATCCGTTTTAGAAGTTTGGCTTGATCTCGGAGATCTTGAAAATTTTCCCTCGCACACCTTGCCAGGATTTAATGATCGGTTGTTGGCTTGGTTGCCGGCCTTGATTGAGCACCATTGTGGTGTGGGTGAACGTGGTGGCTTTATTGAGCGCCTGCAAACAGGGACATGGGCTGGCCATGTTTTGGAACATGTGGTGATTGAGTTGCTTAATTTGGCGGGCATGTCGACCGGTTTTGGCCAGACGCGCAGTACATCCAGGCCTGGAGTCTATCGGATGGTATTTCGAGCCCGGGACGAGCATGTTGCGCGCTCAGCATTATCGGCAGGCCATCGCTTGCTCATGGCAGCCATCCATGATGAACCCTTTGATGTCCAGGCTGCCGTGGCTCAAATCAAAGAAGATATTGATCAGTGCTATCTTGGCCCAAGCACTGCCAGTATTGTGGCCGGAGCCACCGATCGAAACATCCCGCATATTCGTCTCAATGCCGGGAACTTGGTTCAATTGGGCTATGGTTGCCGGCAAAAACGCATTTGGACTGCAGAAACTGAAAGCACAAGTGCCATTGCAGAGGGCATTGCAGGCGACAAAGACCTGACCAAAAGCTTGCTTCGCGCATGCGGTATTCCTGTCCCGGAAGGGGTGGTGGTCGACCGTCCTGAGGCGGCCTGGGAAGCGGCCCAGGAGCTTGGCCTGCCGGTGGCTGTCAAACCGATTGATGGAAATCATGGTCGTGGTGTTTCACTGGGCTTGCAGACCCAAGACGAAGTGACGGCCGCTTATGCCTTGGCCCAAGCCCATGGCAGTCAAGTGATTGTTGAGCGATTTGTACAGGGCAATGAGCACCGTTTGCTTGTGGTGGGGGGGCGTGTGGTGGCGGCCGCCAGAGGCGAAGTGGCCTGGGTGATCGGTGATGGGCACTCGACGATCCAGGAATTGATCGAGATACAAATCAATACGGATCCACGTCGAGGCCCTACCGAAGATTTTC
>JBEIRS010000025.1:0-10531 GCA_040375795.1 Methylibium sp. | reverse complement strand
GCCGGGTCATGGATGGCCATGTCTGACAGAACTTTACGATCAATGTGAATATTGGCTTTTTTCAGTCCTGCCATAAAACGGCTGTAGGTTATACCAAGACTGCGGCTTGCAGCATTGATGCGGGCAATCCAGAGCCTACGAAACACCCGCTTGCGAGTACGACGGTCACGGTAAGCATATTGGCCAGCGCGCATGACTGCTTGCTTGGCAATACGAAAAACATTTTTGCGACGACCACGGAAACCTTTGGCGAGGGCCAAAACTTTTTTATGGCGTGCCCGGGCAGTGACGCCACGTTTGACGCGAGGCATATGATTTCTCCTTCAGATTCGGTATGAAAGCACGGCCATCAAAGGCCTGCTGAAGGCAACATCTGTTTGATGTGGCCCATATTCGTTTTGTGCACATTGACTGCACCGCGAAGCTGGCGCTTATTTTTGGTGGTTTTTTTGGTCAAAATGTGACGTTTGAAGGCCTGGCCGCGTTTGACGGTACCGCCGGGACGCACGCGGAACCTTTTAGCCGCGCTTTTTTTGGTTTTCATTTTAGGCATGAATATTCCTGTAGGTAGACTTCTGCAGGCGCCGGCAAGGTTTGCCGTCTTGTTGGCCTGCAGCAGCTTTTTTTCAAGACAACGGGGAGACAAACCGTCGCGATGAATTCTGAATAGGGCCGGATTTAGGTTTTGCGCTTGGGTGCCAACACCATGATCATTTGTTTGCCCTCCAGTTTGGGCATGTGTTCAACCACTGAAACATCGGAAAGTTCATCACGAATGCGTTCAAGTAGGCGCATGCCAATTTCCTGGTGCGTGATTTCACGGCCGCGATAACGCAAAGTCACCTTGCCTTTGTCGCCATCTTCGGCAATGAAACGCCGCAAATTGCGCATTTTAATCTGATAATCCCCCTCATCCGTGCCTGGACGAAATTTGACCTCTTTGATTTCGATCACTTTTTGCTTGGATTTTGCTTCTGCAGCCCGCTTTTGCTCTTGATAACGAAATTTTCCGTAATCAACCAGGCGACATACGGGAGGATCTGCATTGGCTGAGATTTCGACCAAATCAACGTCAAGTTCGCCAGCCATCAGGAGGGCGTCTTGGAGATTGACGATGCCGAGGGATTCGTTGTCAACTCCGTTGAGTCGAACTTTGGGGGAGGTGATCTCACGGTTGAGACGGTGCTTGCGCTCAGGAGGAGGGGCGCGTCGGTCGGTGAAAGTAGCGATGGCTCAAACCTTTCAAAAAGCCCCCAGCCACGGGGGTGATGTTGAATAGTGGGTGCCCGAGGAAGTCTGAGTGGTGCTCAGAGCTTTTGAGAGATATCGCTGAGAATTTTTTGCGAGAAATCTCCCAGGAGCATGGTACCAAGATCTTGATTGCCCCGGGCCCGCACTGCCACAGTGCCGCTGGCTTTTTCCTTGTCACCTACAACAAGGATAAACGGCACCTTTTGAACAGCATTTTCGCGTATTTTACGGTTTATTTTTTCGTTGCGCAAATCTGTGAGAACCCGAACCCCCTGTTTTTTCAATGAATCAGCAACTTGCTGAGCATATTCAGCCTGAGCGTCTGTGATGCTCGCAACGACCGCTTGGGTGGGTGCGAGCCAGATGGGCAAGGCGCCTGCGTAGTGTTCAATCAAAATACCGGTAAATCGTTCCAGGGAGCCAAACAGGGCACGATGCAGCATAACTGGCCGCTGGCGAGAACCATCTTCTGCGATATAAGTGGCATCAAAACGCTCGGGCAGGTTTAAATCAACCTGCAAGGTGCCGCATTGCCAATCACGGCCAATGGCGTCGCGAAGAACAAATTCAAGCTTGGGCCCGTAAAAAGCGCCTTCGCCCGGGTTGATGCTGTAGTGGGTTTGATTGACTTTGAGAGCCTCGATGAGGGCTCCTTCGAGTTTGTCCCAAAGTTCGTCGGAGCCAATACGGCTGGCTGGCCGAGTTGAGAGTTTGACGTGCACGTCTTTGAAACCGAATTCACTGTAAATTTCGAAAATCAGGCGCATGACCTTGGAGCATTCTTCGGTCATTTGATTTTCGGTGCAGTAGATGTGGGCATCATCTTGGGTAAAATGACGAACCCGCATCAGGCCATGTAATGAGCCGCTGGGCTCATAACGGTGGACTTTGCCAAACTCGGCCATACGCAAAGGTAACTCGCGATAACTACGCAGGCCATAATTAAACATGGCCACCGAGCCGGGGCAATTCATGGGTTTAAGGGCAAATACGCGCTCGTCTTCTGTGGTGGTCGTGAACATATGGTCTGAGTAATTCAACCAGTGACCAGAGGTTTCCCAAAGTGATCGATCCATGACATCGGGGGTATTGACCTCGACATAACCGGCTTCGATTTGTTTAAGCCGCATGTAGTTGATCAGGCGCTGGAAAAGCTCCCAACCCTGAGGGTGCCAAAACACTGCACCAGGAGCAAAATCTTCAAAGTGAAATAGATTGAGTTCGCGACCAAGGCGGCGGTGGTCTCGTTTTTCGGCTTCTTCGAGCCTGTGAAGATGTTGCTGTAAATCTTCTTTGGTCGCCCAGGCCGTACCGTAAATCCGTTGAAGCATTTCGTTCCGGTGGTCACCGCGCCAATAAGCACCGGCAACTTTCATGAGCTTAAAATGCTTGAGTTTGCCCGTGCTGGGCACATGAGGCCCGCGACACAAATCCTCAAAAGAGCCTTCACGATAGAGTGAAACATTTTCATGGGCTGGAATGCCCTCGATGATCTGAGCTTTGTAGGTTTCTCCCAGGCTTTGAAAGTGAGCAATCGCTTCATCACGAGGAAGAACTCGACGAACGACCGGTTCATCCTGGCGGGCCAGATCAATCATTTTGGCTTCGATGGTGGCCAAGTCTTCCGTGCTGAAAGGGCGCTTGTAAGAAAAGTCGTAATAAAAGCCATTTTCAATGACGGGACCAATGGTGACCTGAGCCTCCGGGAACAGGCTTTTCACGGCATAGGCCAATAAGTGTGCTGTTGAATGGCGAATGATTTCAAGACCCTCAGGATCTTTGTCGGTGATGATGGCCAGGGAGGTGTCGTGATCAAGGAGGTGGCTGGTATCGACGATCTGGGCCTTGGCGCCGGTACCCAGGCGAGCCGCCAATGCTGCTTTGGCCAAGCCCAAGCCAATGGAGGCGGCCACTTCCGCCACAGTGATGGGCGCAGGATAATCTCGGCGAGAACCATCGGGTAAATGAATTGAAATCATGGAGGCTCCGGAAAAGCAAAAGGCGTGAGGTCAGGCACGTCAAGACAGGTCAGGGTGCCAAGGGCATTGATGGGCCAAAGGCAGGCGCACTGAACCTGTGCGATTCAAAGCCTATTGTAATCGGTGGGTTTTATCAGACAAAAAAGCGACTGCGCCAAATCATCCAGATTTTCCAAACCGGATAGATTCGATGCGCTGCCTTGAAAAAATGTGCAGGGCGCTGGAACAGCAAAAATAAAGTCACTGGAGCCAGTACAAAAAGCAAGGGCTTCAACCATAACCGCCATGGTTGAGACAGCTTCTCCAGGCTGGCTCCCGACGGCGGATTTGATCGGCCGGCCAAAGCCCACTGCAAATTCAAGCGTTGCTGGGCTGCACGCCGAAGCAGCTCTTCGCGTCGCAAGGCCAAAGTTTGAGCGGTATTATTCATGGTGAAATCGCCCTCGGGCCCCTTGGCGCAAGGCTTCAGCATCTAGGCGCAGTTCAATCAAAGTTTTTGCCAGCAAAGGCAGTTTGGCGGCTGCTTTGGATTTCCAGCGCCAGGTTGCCCAAGCAGCCCCTCCAATAAATGTCAGGGCCAAGACCATCATGGTTTGAAGTCGGTGTAATTCTCCCACCCATTCAATCAGGGCCAGGCTGGCCATGACCAAGCCCATGGCCCAAAGGAAGAGACTCACGCCAGCGATGATGAGAAGCTCTACCCATCGGAGCCGTTCTTCTTCTAGTTCAGTGCCGATCAATTCAAAACGGGTTTTAGCCATTTCGGCCAAAATTGAAAAAATAGGCTTGATCAAATCAAACATGGTGTTCAGATCTCAAGCGAGCCTTTGGGGATTTGCCAGGAGGCGAACCTTGTTGAGTGAATTGAAGGGCCTTCAGTGCTTGTAAAAAACAAGCTGAAGGCTTGATGTAAAGCTGGTTCTGAGCATCGCCTTGATGAGCTTGTCAGGGCTTGCGTTCAATCAGTTTGCGAGGCAAATTCAGCGAAATTGGATCTTTAAGTTGGCCAAGTTTAGCCTCAGTTTTTTTGGAAATTTCAGTCAATATCGCGGGGTTGCATTGATTCGCGCCCAAATAATGCAAGCCATAACGCATCAACCGATTGCCGTTCGGCAAGCAAGGAGTGATCGGGAACATGCGCAGGCTTTTCATCCAGGCGAGCACGATGCTGCACGCGGCGAAACTCGCGATAGGCATTGGCAGCCGATGAACCCAGCCCTTGGGGCAGCAAACCCGCTGTTTCTGCACGCAAAAGGAGGGCAATATTGCCAACATTATCGAGCAGTTCAGGATGTTGGCCGCTCTTCGCAAGCACAACATACTGAACAGCAAATTCAATATCAATCATGCCTCCAGGGCTGTGTTTGACGTCAAAGAATGCTTTGGGAATGGGGTGTGCGGAGCGTACTTTCTTACGCATCAATTTGATTTCTAAACGCAGAGATTGGCAGTCACGTGGCGCCGAGAGGACATTTTTACGCACGGCTTCAAAGCGGTCGACCATGTCAGGTGGGCCGACACATACGCGCGCCCGACTCAGGGCTTGATGCTCCCAGGTCCATGCGGTATTGCTGCCGCGCCCAGTCTGATACTTTTCGTAGCTATTCAAGGTTGTGAGCAGCAATCCTGAATTGCCATTGGGGCGCAGTGCTGTATCAATGTCGAATAAACCACCTGCGCCTGTGGAGAGAGTCAACCAATGAATGAATTTGCGTACCAAAGCGCTATAAACTTCAACGGCCTTGTCAGGATCTGGCTCATCGGCATCGTCGAGTAAAAAAACCAAATCAAGATCGCTACCGTAACCCAGTTCTTTGCCACCTAATTTGCCGTAGGCAATGATGGCAATACGGGGTTCAGCCCGATGCACTGACTTGAGGCACTGCCATGCCCAGTGTAAAGTGCATTCTAGGGTGGCGTCTGCCAGGGCTGACAGATCATCAGCAACTTCTTCAACGCTGATGTGCCCTTCCAGGTCACGAACCAAAGTTCGGAAGACTTCGGCATGATGGGCTCGCCGTAAAGTGTCTGGTAACAATTCTTCATGGGATTCCCCCGCGCGGTCCCAGGCTTTGTGACGATGTTGCAGCTCAGTCAGGTAGGCCACAGGATCAAACCGGCTCCATAAGAAGCGATCATCGGCCAATTCATCAATCACATCAGGGTGTCTCATCAAATAACGTTTGGGCCAACGGGCCAGGCTCAGTAGCCGCAATAAACGCCGATGAACATTCGGCCTTTCCGCCAACATGGCAATGTAGTTTTCTCGACGCAGCAAAGGTTCAATCCAATCGATGAAGGTATCAATTGCCTGAAGTTCACATTGCCCTGTTTCAAGCTCATGAATACAACGCAACATCAATTGAGCCAATCGTTGCCGGGTGGTCTCTCGAAGTATCTTGAGGCGACCTTGTTCGCTCCAGGTTTGAACCCGTTGACGTAGTTCCGGGGGGAATTTTTCAAGCACAGTGTCGCTATCGACTGGAAGCATTGAAAGTGCACAGTAAGTGCAGGCCCGAACAGAAGTGTCGCTTTTGTCCTTGCCTTCATGTTCATTGAGCAAGGCGTCAAATTCGGTGGCCACGAATTCACGAGTTGCGCAAAATTGCTGTAAAAGGCTTGCAATATCTGGAAAAGGAGGGTGCAGACTGCTTGCGATCCAGGCCAAATCAGTGTCTTGTGTGGGCAGTGTGTGAGTTTGTTGATCATCGAGATACTGAATACGATGCTCGAGTTCACGCAGAAATACATAAGCGCGCGCCAATCGGGTGGCGGTTGGCGGCTTGATCAAGCCGCCTTCGGTCAAATTGTGGAGGGCTTTGAGGGTGGATCGGGTTCGTATTTCAGGAAATTGGCCGCCACGCACAAGCAGCAATAGTTGAACAATGAATTCGATTTCTCGAATGCCCCCCCGCGAAAGTTTGACATCAATAGCCCGGTCGGGGCGCCCTGCCGCTCGGCGTTGCGCTTCATCACGAATTTTTTGGTGTAATTGGCGCAAGCCTGCAAAAACGCCATAATCAAGGTAACGCCGGTAGACAAAAGTCGCAACGATGGATCGCAAGGCCAGGGCCCGGCCATTGAGAATGCTCTCACGCGGGGCGACAACCCGGCTTTTGAGCCAGGCAAAGCGCTCCCACTCACGTCCCTGAACCTGAAAGTATTCATCCAGCATCGCCAGGCTCACAGCCGCAGGCCCGGAATTCCCGTTGGGCCGCAAGGCCAAATCTACCCTGAAAACTTGCCCATCGTCAGTGGTTTCGCCCACCAAGGCATACAGCCGTCGCGCCAACAAAGAAAAGTATTCATGTGCTGTCATGGCTGGCCGGTTTGCGCCTGTGGTGTGGCCATCTTCTTCATACACATAAATAAGATCAATGTCGGAAGACACATTGAGTTCCCGCGCCCCCAATTTCCCCATGCCCACGATCCAGAAATCAATCTGCTTTCCTTGGGCATTGAGAGGGGGGCCGTATTGCACATCCAGTTCATTGCGTGCCTGAGCCAGGGCCAATTCCAAAGCAGCCTCGGCCAATTCAGTCATGGCCAAGGTGATGTCTGTCATCGGGGCACCACCTTCAATATCCCAAACAGCCAAGCGCTCCAGCACAAGGTGCCGAGCCACCCGCATGGCACTGGACAAGTTGCGCCCGCGATGTTGCAAATTTTTTATCAAGGCGATGACCTCAGTCCGGCGTGGCAGGCCCTCGGGCAACAAAGCTTGTTCTTCGCTGTAACGGCGCCTGACCCGCTGGATGAATCGACTGTGATTGGCTTGGGCATTTGGCATGACACTGCCTGACATCTCTGAGGTGTTACTCATTTTTTCTATTGATTGATATGAATGCTCGTCAACATCCTTAAAAACTTCTTC
Source organism: Methylibium sp. (assembly GCA_040375795.1). Taxonomy (GTDB): domain Bacteria; phylum Pseudomonadota; class Gammaproteobacteria; order Burkholderiales; family Burkholderiaceae_C; genus CANHBY01. The sequence continues at coordinate 3,427 of JBEIRS010000025.1, read as the reverse complement.
AATTTTTGAAAAAGTTTTTGCCATAAATTGGATCTCGTGCAGAAATGATCTGCGGCTTGTTTGGCTTTACAGGGCTTCTTTTCAAGTGGGCGTGTGGTAGATTGACGTGGCCATGTTTTGCTTGCCAAGCCTGTATGGGTTTGGGATCATGCTTTTGTGCTTACATTTTGGTGTTATGTCTGTGGTTCCCTCCCCCATTCCCAACGCTGTTGCGCAAACCCGGCCTTTGTGGCTTCGATTTTTTAAACCTTGCCTGAAGTGGGCCTTGGGATCCCTGTGTGGGGTGCTGGCGCTGATGCTTCTGGTATGGGTGGGTTTGCACGCTTTCATTTTGAGCCATATCGACCAATGGCATTCAGAAATTGAAGCCCAAGCGAGCCATGTTGTCGGGGTATCTGTGCGAATTGGGCGTATTCATGTTGAATCTCAAACCTGGATACCACGCATTGAGCTGCATGATGTGGTTTTACTCAATTCTCAAGGGCAAGCTGCGCTACAGCTTCCCCGGATTTTGGCTGTTTTGTCACTTCGATCGATGGTCGCCTTAGAGCTTCGCTTTCAATATATTTTGATTGAAGGGGCCCGTCTTGACATTGAGCGTGATACCCACGGCAAGGTTTTACTGGCTGGAATTCCGATGATTCAGCCTGGTGATACCCAAAATAAAACACTGAACTGGCTGATGCAGCAAGGTGAAGTCAATCTTTTGAAAAGCAGCATTCATTTCATTGACCATTTTCGCCCAGCATCCCCATTCATGCTCTCGGATATGAATTTTGTCATTCGTCACAAAATGAGAAGATATGATCTTCGGCTGGATGCCACGCCCCCCCCTGAGGTCGGAGAGCGTTTTAGCGTTCAAGGGCAATTGACACAAGCGCCACTCAAAGATCCTGATGATTGGCAAAGTTGGAGTGGAACCTTGTATGCAGAATTGCCAAATACCGATGTTCAAGGATTGAAAAAGCATTTCAGCCTACCCTTTGCCCTCCAAGAGGGCTTTGGTGCGGTCAGGGCCTGGGTGATCCTCGAGAAGGGCACACTCCATTCCCTGACCCTCGATTTGGCAATCGCCAACCTGAGCGCTCAACTTGCTCAAAACCTCAAGCCTTTATGGCTTAAAAAAATAGAAGGAAGATTGCGCTTTGAACCTGTGGGGGAGCGTCATCGGCTGGAGCTACAACAGTTTGGTTTTGTGACCCAGAATGAGGTGGTGTGGCCACGCAGTGACCTTTCTATTCGTTGGCTTCCAGGGTCAGGGCTGGCAGCCCGTGGGGGGGACATCCGTGCCCAGTGGCTGGATTTTGGTCTGATGGCGCAAATGGCCCCGCACTTTCCCCTGACCTCCTCTCTGAGGCACATACTGAGTAGCCGTCGCCCCAAAGGGGGGGTCGAAGGGCTGTCACTGGCGTGGCACGGGCCGATGGAAAACCCAGATCAATACCAAATCCGGGGGCGTTTCAAAAATCTCTCGTTTCAGGCCATTGAAGCAGAATCTAAAAATACGATGGGTCTGCCAGGGCTGGAGTCTGTCAATATGGATTTGTCAGCCACCGAAAAAGGCGGTCGTGCGGATATTCAGGTCAACGCCGGGCACATCCATTGGCCGGGGCTGTTTGAGGAGCCACGGCTTCCCATACAGCAGCTTCAATCTCATCTCGAGTGGCGCATGGACCGATCTCTCCCTCATGCGAATCCGTCGGTGGTGATGGAGATTCCAAAATTCAAGTTGACGAACCAGGATGGCCAATTGGAGGCCCAGGCGGTTTGGTCAAACAACCCTCAATCCAAGGCGGGTGAACCCGATTATGGCCATCTGGAACTGCGTGGCAAACTGCTGCCAGGGGCTCGTGCTGATCGTGTCCCTCGATACCTTCCTCGGGTGCTGGGGCCCAATTTGATTGGGTATTTGCAGTCGGCTCTGCAAGGGGGGACGCTGGGAGAGTTTGGCTTCAAACTCAAGGGCCATCTGAAAAATTTTCCCTTTAGTGCAAAACCTGCGGGGGGAGCACCAAACGGGGAGTTTCAAATCACTGGGCGCGTGGAAGACTTGACCTTGAATTATATTCCCGATCATCCAGCCCAAAGCCAGCAACCCCCCATCATTTCACCATGGCCGCCCCTGGGCAAGGTGGCTGCTGATTTGATTTTTGAGCATGATCATTTTTATATCCGTGATGCAACAGCTCAATATGAAAATGTACAGTTGAGCAATATTGACGCACATATTCAACATTTAGGCCATGATTCACGATTAATGATCAATGGCATGGGGCGGGGCCCCCTGAGTGACATGCTGAACTTTGTCAAACATTCTCCAGTGGCACGCTGGACCCAATCTGCCCTTTCAGAGGCTTCAGGCTCTGGCCTTGCCGAGCTCAAATTGGCTTTGTCAATTCCCCTGGAAAAATTGACTGAGTCCACTCTGAAAGGGAGTATCGTGCTACAAGGCAATGATATTCAACCCAATCGCGAGCTCCCTGTATTGAGATCAACCAGGGGATCCATTGAATTCACCCAAAAAAGTTTCAAGCTTTTGGGGCTCAGATCTCACCTGGCTGGGGGCGAAACCCAGGTTGACGGTGGGTGGCAGCCTGATACAGGTTTGCGTATTGTGGCTCAGGGTCACGTCAGCGCGGAAGGTTTGCGCAAAATACCTGAATGGCCCGGCGTGGCTCAGGCGGCTCAGTGGCTCAGTGGACAAACTCATTACCATCTCAATTTTGGGCTTTTACAGGGCCGGCCTGAAATGACCCTGACAAGCGATGGCATGGGCCTGGGAATTCACCTGCCTGCCCCTTTTCGTCGCAGTACGGATGCTCCGCAGCCATGGCCGATTCAATTACAAATCACTCCACACCCTGATGATGGGGCTCATCAAAATTCCCGCCGTGACACCATCCGTTTGATCTTTGGTACCGCATTGCGCGCCATTTACCAACGTGATGGAAATGGCTCTGAAGCGCCGCGGGTTCAAGGGCAAGTTTGGCTGTCAGATTCATCCACTGAAACGGCAATCCCTTCTGCGCTCAAGGGCCCTGGGTCAGGGGTGGTGGCCGACATTGTTTTGCAAAGCCTTCACCTTGATGAATGGCAGGAACTGATTCGCTCCACCGCAAGCCCCAAGGGGCCCTCAGGGTTGGCGTCTCATACCTCCAGTTATCTGCCCAGCAATATTTTGCTGAAGGCCAATGAGCTGATGATTGGATCTCACCGAATAGAAAAATTATCGGCTCAAGTCACCCATGAAGGCGAGCTTTGGCGTGCCACACTTGACGCCCCAAAAATCAGTGGAAAATTAGAATACCGGCCTGCACGCCAAGGTTCCAAGGATCAGATCATGGCCCGGCTTGAGCGGCTTCACCTACCTCCTCCTGAGGCCAGTGGGAGTGATTCTATGTGGCAAGAAAACGCTCTGGAGCATTTG
>JBEIRS010000266.1:0-2426 GCA_040375795.1 Methylibium sp. | reverse complement strand
CCACCCACACGCCTTCTGGAACTTTTTGCCATTCCGTGGAATCTGATGAGGTGCTCGGGCGATCCGCTTTGGTTTTGACGCCATAGCCCGTCTGCGTCACACTTTCAATGATCAAACTTAATGGGATGGAGGGTTGGCATCGAACCTTGGCTGATTCAGTGGCAAAGTTGACTTCAGCAGAAATCACCCCCGGGGTTGCCCGTAAATGCTTTTCTAGTCTTGACGCACAACTGGCACAGCTCATCCCGGTCACGGTCAGGGTGAATTCATTGTTTTGATCTTTTTGATCTTTTGAGGCCATCCATCATCTCCCTTTGAGTGCCAACCGTATTCAACCGTCATATGTCTTTATCTACATTTAGGTTTACATAATATACATCGTAGTAAATAAATTCAAATCACTTTTCACTTTTTAACCTTCGGAGTTGCTTCATGCCGCGTCCTCTTGATGCTTCATTTTGCGCCCACCAAATTCTTGTGGTTGATGATGACGCAAGAATTCGAGACCTTTTACGTCGCTACCTTGCTCAAGAAGGCTTTGATGTCCTTCTTGCTGAAGATGGCAAAGCACTGAACCGCCTACTGACTCGTGAAAAAGTCGATTTGATTGTGCTTGATCTGATGCTTCCTGGCGAAGATGGCCTTTCAATTTGCCGACGCCTGCGCCGCCTGAATCACTCGACTCCCATCATCATGCTAACAGCCAAGGTCGATGATGTTGATCGAATTGTTGGTTTGGAGGTAGGCTCGGATGACTATCTTCCCAAGCCATTCAACCCGCGTGAATTATTGGCTCGAATTCATGCAGTTTTGCGGCGCTGCCCCGCGCGTGAAGCACCTGGGGCACCCGTCAAAGAACCCACAACCATCGTATTTGGCCCATTTGAATTTGATCTCTCTTTGCGCCAGCTTTCCAGGGCTGGTGAAATGCTCCCCTTAACAACCGGCGAATACTCTATGCTCAAGGCCTTGGTACAACACCCCCAGCAAGCCCTGTCGCGTGACCAACTGGCCCAGTTGGTGCGTGGTCGTGAATTTGAGCCCTTTGACCGCAGCTTGGACGTTCAAATTTCGCGTTTGCGCAAAATGATTGAAATCGACCCCAGCCAGCCGCGTTACATTCAAACCGTTTGGGGTGTGGGTTACGTGTTTGTACCAGACGATTCAAAAAACCAACCCTCTGGCCGGCCTCATGGCTAAAAAACCAGTGGCTCTCAGCCTTTTTTGGCGTACTTTTTCTTTACTGGCTATTTTACTGGTCGCAGTGATTGCTGCGTGGTGGTTAATTTTTCACAACTTGACCTTTCCTACGTCCCCATGCTCCTCAGGGGAAAATACCTTGGCGGAAAATTTAGGCCAAAGCGACCCGGATCTGCTTTTCATCGAATTGATTTTGATCAGCTTGGTTTTGGTCGCCACGCTCGGTATCTCAGCACTGATGGCCCGTTTCATTAACCAGCCACTTCGGGCCTTATCTTTTGCGGCCAGCCGCGTTCGCGAGGGTGAATATGAGTCCTTGCTGGATGAAAACACGATGACCAGTGAAATTCGGCAGGTCAATATGGGCTTCAACCGGATGGCGCGTGAACTGGCCAAAATCGAAGAAGATCGGGCCGTGATGCTGGCCGGCATTTCACATGACCTGAGAACCCCCCTGGCCCGACTGCGACTTGAGGCCGAAATGAGCGTGCAGGATGAAGAAGCGCGCCTTCATATCGCCCAAGACATCGACCAGCTCAATGCCATTATCGATAAATTCATGGACTACGCACGGCCCGGAAAAGTTGAACTTCGGCCCGTGAATCTCTCAGCTGTCCTGGATCGGGAAAAGGCAGCGTTTCGCCATGCATGTCTGATTGAGATCACCTCAAAAATAAGCCAAAAGGCTTGTGTGATGGCGGATGACATTGAACTTGGCCGGGTGCTGCAAAACTTGTTCGAAAACTCACTGCGCTATGGTCGGTCTGTTGAATCGGGAGTGGCTCAAGTGACCTTGACATATGCGCACTCCGGGCCTTGGGGCGTGGTGAGTGTGCGAGATCACGGCCCCGGCATAGACCCGAAAAAACTAGATCAGGTGATGGCCCCTTTTTATCGTGGCGACATGGCTCGTACAGCCGCCACAGGGGCAGGTTTAGGCTTGACCATTGTCGAAAAAGCAATTCAGCGGATGGGCGGCTCTTTGGAGCTGGAAAACGCCACCGATGGTGGCTTGGTGGCCTCTATTCGACTCAGGCGGGCCCCCGACGGCTGACCAGCAAACAGACCGCACGGGCCTCAATAGACTCACCGCGCCCTACCGGGCCCATTTTTTCAGCTGTTTTAGCCTTGACATTGACGTCGTCAAAGCCCATCCCAAGTGCCATACAAAGTCGCTGGCGCATCGTCGCGATGTAGGGGGCCAGCTTGGGCGCTTGGGCCACGAT
>JBEIRS010000235.1:0-2765 GCA_040375795.1 Methylibium sp. | reverse complement strand
GGGCTTAGTTGGGTACGCGCCACACCGAAAGTCAAAGAAAGTCAATTTCAATACCTGAATGTGGGCTTCAAGGGCCATGATCTCGTGGTACTCGAAATTGTAGACAGTTTCGGGCAGCGGTCGATCATGAGGTTTTCAGGTTGGATGCTTTCAGTTTCTTGGCCTGCGGATCATTTTCTTTTTGTGATCCCTGCGGGTGCTGATGTTCTTTCTCAATGAGCTGGTTCTTTCAAACTCAAAACAGGAGTATCTCGCTGCATCAGTCTGCGTCAGTGCGCGGATTGGCAACACTGCGCCTGGGGATGCGTGGCTGCTTGAATGCAGCAACACTGATGCAGCGAGACGCTGAGGATGGTTGATTCTTTCTTTGATGAGGAATGCTGTGCTGAAAAAATGTTTGCAAATGATGATTTGTTTGCTGCTTGGTGCTGGCGTGTTACTTTCGGCGCATGCTTCGGCCACAGAAGACTTTTTCACGGCCATTGAGCGCGATGATGGTGCGTCGATCACTCAAATTCTTGATCAAGGTTTTGACCCTAACACACCCAATTCAGAGGGTCAGGTGGCTCTTTTTGTGGCTTTACAGAAAGAATCCTATCGGGCGGTGGCCGCACTGATGAAGTCAAAACAAATTCAAATCAATGCCAGCAATGCTGCCGGTGAAACCCCGCTCATGATGGCTGCCCTCAAAGGCAGTCTTGAATGGACACACAAGCTTTTGTTGCGTGGTGCTGAAGTCAACCGTACCGGCTGGACGGCTCTTCATTATGCCGCTTGCAGTGGTCAGCCCAACGTGGTTTCTTTGTTGCTTGACAATGGGGCTTTGATCAACGCTGAATCACCCAACCGCACAACCCCGCTCATGATGGCGGCCCGATATGGTGATGAATCGACGGTCAAGCTTCTTGCTGATCGCCAAGCGGACGGCCGAAAAACAAATGAGCAAGGGCTTGATGCAATGCACTTTGCGCAATTGGCTGGCAGAGACTTTTTGGTCAAAATACTCCAGGATAGGTATGCACGGCCTTGATTTTGCTTTTTAAGCTGTTTGGGCACTCCTTATGCAATATCGATACAATGTACAGGAAAACAGCCTTCATGGCGGTCAGCAAAGAAATGGCTTAAAGTATGGCGAACCGTCTCGAATGCCAGTTCTTCCCACGGGATCTCACATTCTTCAAATAAACGAGCCTCGCTGGTTTCTGGGCCTGGGTTGAGGTTTTCGCTTAACATACGAGCCCGATAAAACAGGTGAATTTGGCCCACTTTGACCACGTTATGGACTGTATATAGCCGAAGGATCTCAATTTCAGCCCCTGATTCTTCAAGGGTTTCCCGTGCGGCTCCTTGTTCACTGCTTTCGCCCAGCTCCATGAAGCCCCCCGGTAGGGTCCATAAGTTTTTTCTAGGCTCAATGTTTCGGCGACAAAGCAGAACGTGGGTATTCCATACGGGCAGGGTGCCAACCACCAGTTTGGGGTTTTGATAATGAATACGCTGGCAGCTTTGGCAGATGGCCCGCACCCGGTGGTCATCAGGGGGAATGCGGTAATCAACCGGTTGTCCGCAAGAGGGGCAATATCGGATAGAGGTATTTGAAAACATATCCACAGTGTAGTGGCCAAAAGATCACTTCAGGTCATCAAGTGGGGGCTGGACAGTCTATATGAATCTTGATCTGCCAACAGGCTGGGCCCCCGAATGGCCTGCAAGGGGGGTAGGGGCCTGGATGTCCCATCGTTTGGGAGGGTGTAGTCGCTACCCTTTTGATTCGCTCAATGTGGGTGCTGCGGTCGGCGATGATCTACACGCTGTTCGCTGGAATCGTGAGCGTTTTCAGCGTTCCCTAGGTGTCGCTGTGCCAGTATTTTTAAAGCAGGTTCACGGAGCTCAGGTGGTGAAATTAAACGCTCGTGATACCCTGGCCGGCCCATCGGGGGCCATGCACGAGGCTGACGCTGCGGTCACTTGTGAGCTTGGCTTGGCCTGTGTTGTTCAGGTGGCTGATTGTTTGCCAGTACTTTTTGCGGCTCCTCAGGGCAGGGCCGTGGGGGCTGCGCATGCCGGTTGGCGTGGCTTGGCTTTGGGCGTCCTAGAGGCCACCTTGCACAAGGTATGTCAATTGGCAGATTGCCAAGCGGCTGAAGTGGATGTGTGGCTTGGCCCTTGTATCGGACCACGCCACTTTGATGTTGGTGAAGAGGTTCTTCAGGCTTTAGGAGGCATTGAATCAAGCGGTAAATCAGCGGCCTCAACATCCAGGCTAAGTTTTATGAGCGGTTGCCATACTCTTTGCACCACCTTGCCACAAGGTTTCAGGCCCGGATCTCAACCAGGAAAATACAAGGCGGATTTGCCTGCATTGGCTCGCAGCCGTTTAGCCCATGCGGGGCTGGAGCCAAGTCGTATGTACGGAGGGCAATGGTGTACCTACGAAGATCGTTCAAGGTTCTTTTCCTTCCGGCGTGATGGTGTGACCGGGCGCCTCGCTGCCGCAATCTGGCGTACCAGCCCCTTTTGATGGTGCACCTGCCTTGCTGGGCGGTTCGGGCTGCTGGGTTTGATGACGGGCACGACGAACAGGGGTGCCCAGCAAGTACAACAAAATTGATAAAGGCACTATGCCATAAAAGATCAAGGTGATGGCCGCCCCCAGCACACTTCCTTGCGAACTGAGTGCCTCTGAAATAGCCATCATGAAAACGACATACATCCAAGCAATGATAATCAGCCAATACATACCGTAATCTGAGAAAGCATTCTAT
>JBEIRS010000267.1:0-2401 GCA_040375795.1 Methylibium sp. | reverse complement strand
GTACGGATCTTTGTCAAATTTCGCGTATTCAGGCCGCCCTTGTCCGATACGGTGCTCGTTTTTCCAAGCGCATTCTGGGGTCTTCGGAATGGCAGGTTTATCAGCATCGTGAAGCTTTGGCCTCAGGCAAAGGCTTGAATTACCTTGCCACCCGTTTTTCTGCCAAAGAGGCTTTTGCCAAAGCAATGGGCTGGGGGTTGCGTGCCCCGATGACTTGGCACCGTTGTGAAATTCTCAACAAACCCAATGGGCAGCCTTATTTACATCTGCATGATGAATTGGCGACATGGTTCGAGCAGCATCAGTTGCTCGGCCATGTCAGTGTCTCTGATGAACATGACTATGCCACCAGCTTCGTGGTACTCGAACGAAAGAATCCATGACCTATTTTTCTCCCCATGCTCCGGTGGTTCTTGATATCGAAGGCATTGCTTTGTCACCTGATGATCGTCGTCGATTGCGGCATCCGCTGACGGGTGGGTTGATTCTTTTTGGGCGCAACTGGAAAGACCGTCAGCACTTGAGCAGTCTGACTGCCGAAATCAAATCGATTCGGCCGGATGTTCTGATTTGCGTTGATCATGAAGGTGGCCGTGTGCAACGCTTCCGAAGCGATGGCTTGACGCATCTTCCCCCCATGCAAAAGCTTGGGAAGCTCTGGATGAAAGATGCGTTGAAGGCCAGCGACGCAGCCAGCGCAGCAGGTTATGTATTGGGGGCAGAATTGCGCTCATGCGGCGTTGACCTGAGCTTTACACCGGTGTTGGATCTCGATTTTGCTTGCAGCAGCGTGATTGGTGATCGATCATTTCATCGTGATGCCCGTGTGGTGACGATGTTGGCCAAAAGTTTGATGCACGGATTGCTGCAGGCGGGTATGCTGAACTGCGGCAAACATTTCCCGGGGCATGGTTATGTGAAAGCCGACAGCCATGTTGATGTTCCCATTGATCGCCGTTCACTCAAAACCATTTTGTCCCATGATACCAAGCCCTATGAATGGCTCAGCACGACTTTATCCAGTGTGATGCCGGCGCATGTCATTTACCCCAAAGTGGACAGCAGGCCTGCCGGTTTTTCAAAGGTTTGGCTTGAAGATATCTTGCGTACTCAACTTGGCTTCACTGGGGCTATTTTCAGTGACGATCTCAGCATGGAAGGTGCTCGTCGGGTGGATGGCCAAGTGGTCAGCTACACCCAGGCCGCGACAGTCGCATTGAACGCAGGTTGCGATTTGGTCTTGCTGTGCAATCAATCCGTGGCGGGGGGGCAAGCGCTTGATGATCTGCTTGACGGCCTGGCCCAAGCCCAGCAAGAGGGCCAATGGCAGGCCTGCATTGACAGTGAGCGTCGCCGCAGGCACCTGTTACCCCCGTTCACGCCCTTGCCTTGGGGCGAGCTTATGTGCTCGCCATGGTATCAAAGGGCTTTAGCCTGTTTACTGCCACTCTGTTCTTCCTCTGTCGAGGGACACCAGGGTGGTGGAGGGGGGGAATGATGAAGCACGATATGCCCCTGATTCCTTGGCAAGGTTCACTTGAAAATATCTTTGACTCTGTCAGACCAGGATTTACTACTGGATGGAGAATTGTTTCCAGCCTTGAAAGAATCATCCAGCTCTCTCATCAATTTGCGCTGGTGGTCGGTCAATTTGATAGGGGTTTCAACTTGAATATGACAAAATAAATCCCCGGGGTGGCTTGCTCGCAAGCCTTTGATTCCCTTGCCACGGAGTCTGAATTGTTTGCCGTGCTGGGTACCTTCGGGTATCTCGATTTCTACCTTGCCATTCAAGGTAGGGACTTCAATCATGCCACCCAAAGCGGCGGTGGTCAGGTGCACCGGAATGGCACAGTGAAGGTCATCACCATCGCGCTGAAAAATTTCATGGGCTTTGATATGAATTTCGACGGTGAGATCCCCCGGGGGGCCACCATTGGTTCCTGGTTCACCGTGCCCACCCAGTCGAATTCGCATGCCTTCGCCGATCCCGGCAGGAATTTTGACTTCCAGGGTTTTGGTTTTTTTAATCCGGCCGAGTCCATTGCAGCTAGAGCAGGGGTCAGGGATAATTTTGCCTGAGCCGTGGCAATGAGGGCAGGTTTGCTGAATACTAAAAAACCCTTGCCTCATGGTGACTGAGCCTGAGCCGTTGCAGGTTCCACAAACCTTGGGGCTGGTTCCGGGCTTGGCACCTGTGCCATGACAGGTATCGCACACCTCCCAACTGGGGACACGGATGGGCGTTTCTTTGCCTTTGGCGGCTTCTTCCAGACTGATTTCCAGCGAGTAAGACAAATCATTGCCACGATAGGCATTCTGGGAGCCACGCCGTCCGCCGGCTTGACCAAAGATGTCTCCGAAAATATCACCGAAAGCTTCGGCAAAGCCACTAAAACCC
>JBEIRS010000329.1:0-1608 GCA_040375795.1 Methylibium sp. | reverse complement strand
TCTGAACATTCATGGCAGGGGCCGGCCAGTCACGCAGAAGGCCTTCCTCGGGAGGGCCCTCTTGTCGCAAGGTGAACGGCAGAAGCGAAAGGCCAGTTTGAACCGAGTAAGCCTCAAGATCGATATTTTGACGGATAGGGCCGGGTTGCGCCTTAGTAGCTCCTAATTCCAGAAGTGCTCCTGGGGGTTTTGATAAACGACCCCAAATCTCCACCAGCCCTTCTGGAGGAGTTGGGGCCATCAATTTGGTGCGATCTTCCACATGACGAGGAACCCATCCTCGCTGAACTGCCACGGCCCTTGAATGTCCCTCAAGTACAAAAGGTGTGACGACAATAAACCCGGCACGGCCTGCCATCGGTCGGTTGTCAAGGTAGATGGTAGAGTGACTGAGCCACTGGCCTCGAAGCCTAACACGACGATGATCAAGATCAGGCCCCAAAGCGTGGTGACGTAACGCCTGGATGTCAAGCTCAGGCAAGGCTGAGGCTGAAAGGATGGCACTCTGGAGGGCTTCTTTTTCAGATGCACGGTTCAGTTGCCATAAACCCAGACGTCCTAACCCGATGGACACCAGCAAGGTGAGCATAAAAATCCAGAATGAGGGACGACAGCCAGCCATCCTACTTCTCTTGAAAACCGACATAAAAAGACATCACATCAAAGACCTGTTCAAAATAAAACTCCCAGCGATCATAATGTGGAATATGAAAATTCTATTTGCCTTGTCTTTCATTGCCATCATTGCGGCTCTCGTATTTGCCGGGGTTTTTATGGTACGTAGCCCTCGGGACGGTGAGAATAAAGGGAAAAAAATGGCACGCGCCCTGGCTTTGCGCGTTTTTTTATCCGTGGCCTTGTTTGTATTGATTGGCCTGTCTTATTGGGCAGGCTGGATTCAGCCGACCGGAATTCCACGTTAGGAACCTCTGCAACATCCATCGTGGTTGAGCGCGCCTTTCCCAGGTAGAAATGCCAGTCTCGTATCAATTCATATGTGTCGGATAAGCGATGCGCAAAAAGTTCGATTTTTTTAGGCTGAGGTCTCCGTTGATGATTTTTTGGATGCTGCGACTGCGCACCGCATGACAGTGCGGGGTACTGAATTTCCACCACAAGACCGCTCGCAATTTTCTGGGCGCCATCCACATGGCGGCTGTGGTCTTTTGGCTTCATTGATGACGGGCCCTAAGACCAAGATACACCGCCGTGAGTTTTCCTGACTGAGATCACACTGAGCCTGTCGTATTTTGGGGGATATACGACACATTAGCTCAATTGGGGGCAATCTGGGAATCAAACCCACCCCTCAGAGGGATGGCAAAATTCTTTAAAGACTGGGAAACTTCCTAAAGAAGCTCTACAAGGCTCTCTACCCAATTACCGACATTGTTCAACATTTGCCCAAAAAGGATCAACACAGTGGGGCGGTCGGCGGCAGTCATCAGCATCAATTCCGTTCATACCCAGGGGCATAGCCTAGCAAAACAGGTTATTTTTCCTTCATTTGTTTTACCAACCCAGGTTCAGAAATCAACAACCATCAATGGTCACTGCAATCTTGATGTAGTCACCTTTGATGTGAACAACTTTTTTTTTACCGCCGGG
>JBEIRS010000163.1:0-3976 GCA_040375795.1 Methylibium sp. | reverse complement strand
TTTTCTCGATGAAGTAATCATCTTCAAGCGCAATACGTTCCAGTTCAAGGGCCAATTTGAATAATTCGTCATCATGCAGTCCCAGTTCCTCAAGGACTTCATGGCAGGTTGCACGCATCAATTTGGCGCGTGGATCATAGTTTTTATAAACCCGATGCCCAAAGCCCATCAACCGAATATGAGAATCTTTATCCTTGACCTGCTTGATAAATTCACCAATGCGCTCAATACCCCCCATGCGGTGAACATCTTCGAGCATATTGAGCGCCGCTTCATTGGCTCCACCATGCGCTGGCCCCCACAGGCAGGCTACTCCGGCAGCAATGGCGGCAAAGGGATTGGTACCCGAAGAACCGCATAAACGCACCGTCGACGTGGATGCATTTTGCTCATGGTCGGCATGGAGAATAAAAATACGATCAATTGCACGCACCAAGACATCATTGGGCACGTACTCCTCGCAGGGGGTCGCAAACATCATGCGCATGAAATTGCTCGAATAAGACAATTCATTGCGCGGATAGATATAAGGCTGGCCCACCGAATATTTATAAGCCATGGCCACAAGGGTCGGCAGCTTGGCAATCAGGCGAATTGCAGAAATTTCCCGGTGTGCGGGGTTATTGATGTCGATGCTGTCGTGATAAAACGCCGACATCGCTCCCACCAAGCCTGTCAAGATGGCCATGGGGTGAGCGTCGCGACGAAACCCGCGCAGAAAAAACTGCATCTGCTCATTGACCATCGTGTGGCTGGTCACAAGCTTGGTAAATGCCGTACGCTGTTCAAGTTTTGGCAAGTCTCCCTTGAGCAAAAGGTAACAAACTTCAAGAAAATCACAGTGGACTGCCAATTGTTCGATGGGGTAGCCACGATAAAGCAACTCACCTTTGTCACCATCAATGTAAGTAATGCTGGAACTGCAAGATGCCGTCGAGAGAAAGCCCGGATCATAAGTGAACTTGCCTGTCTGAGCATACAGCTTACGGATATCAATCACATCGGGCCCGATGCTCCCCTTGTAAATCGGGAGATCCATACTGGGGCTGCCATCAGAAAAAGAAAGGGTGGCTTTGACGTCAGACGGAATCATAAATATTCCTTGTGGTGAAGTGAATTGATAAAGAGCCTTAAAGGCTGTTGAAATACCCCTCGGGTGCCTGACGAATCAAGGCCAGCACCTCGAGCACGTCTGGAGTACACCACTCTCCCTCAGGTTCTTTGCGAGCCAAAAAAAGGTCGAGCAAATCATTATCAGCACATTCCATCAATACCATCAGGCCACGCGCTTGAGCGTAAGTCAAGGATGCTGCATGACGCCGAAAAAAACGTTCGAGAAACAGGTCATTTTCGAGCAAACCCCGGCGGCATCGCCACCTGAGTTTGCCAAGCTCTTGATCCGTGATGAAATGGTTTGACATGATCAGATATCAAACAGCCCGTCGAACCATCAGCTCTTTGATCTTGCCAATCGCCTTGGTGGGGTTCAAGCCCTTGGGGCAAACATCAACACAATTCATGATGGTATGACAACGGAATAATCGATAGGGATCTTCCAGGTTATCAAGACGTGCAGAGGTATCTTGGTCACGGCTGTCGGCAATAAAGCGATAAGCTTGTAACAGACCCGCCGGGCCAACGAACTTATCAGGGTTCCACCAAAAACTGGGGCAACTCGTAGAACAACTGGCACACAAAATGCACTCGTACAAGCCATTGAGCTCTTCGCGCTCTTCGGGAGATTGAAGCCGCTCTTTTTCAGGTGGTACGGTCTCGTTGACGAGATAAGGCTTGATCGAGTGATACTGCTTGAAAAATTGCGTCATATCCACAACAAGATCACGGATGACAGGCAGCCCGGGCAATGGGCGCAGCACGATTGGGTCCATCAGATCACGCATGTTGGTCAAGCAGGCCAGACCATTTTTACCATTGATGTTCATGGCATCTGAACCACACACCCCCTCACGACAAGACCGACGAAAGCTCAAAGTGGGGTCGATGGATTTTAGCTTCATCAGGGCATCAAGGAGCATCCGGTCACCGTCGGTGAGAGTGACCTGAATGGTTTGCATCCGGGGCTTGTCATCTGTGTCCGGGTCGTAGCGGTAAAGATGAAATTCGCGCTGTGTCATGACTTCTCCTGAGCAGCGTAGGTTAAAAGGAACGAATTTTGGGGGGAATGGATTCTGTGCTCAAGGGCTGCAGGTTGACCGGTTTGTAATCGAGACGATTGCCTTCCTTGAACCAAAGAGTGTGTTTCATCCAATCCTGATCGTTGCGGCCATTGGGGTATTCAGGGGTATCGGCATAGTCATCAACAGAATGAGCGCCACGGCTTTCACGCCGGGCTGCGGCAGAAATCATAGTGGCCAATGCAACTTCGATAAGATTCTCGACTTCAAGTGCTTCAATGCGGGCGGTATTGAAGACCTTCGATTTATCTGCCAGCATCACGTGGCCTACACGCTGAGCGATTTCTTTGACCTTGACCACCCCCTCATCCATGGAGGCCTGAGTACGAAACACGCCCGCGTGCATTTGCATGGTGCTGCGAATATCATTGGCGACATCTTGACAGTACTCGCCAGAGACGCGTCCCTCAAGGGCAGCCAAACGTGATAGCGTGTAATCAGCGGCATCTGCAGGCAGCGGTTTGTGTGACTTGGTCTTGAGTGCTGTATCGACGATATGGTTTCCCGCAGCTCGTCCAAACACCAAGAGATCAAGGAGGGAATTCGTGCCCAAGCGATTGGCGCCATGCACGCTCACACAGGCACATTCGCCTACAGCATAAAGGCCATGAAGCACGTCATTGGGCTTGCCGTGACGCGGAATCACCACCTGCCCATAAACATTGGTAGGAATGCCTCCCATTTGATAGTGAATGGTTGGCACCACCGGAATCGGCTGCTTGGTGATATCCACGTTGGCAAAATTGTGACCAATTTCGAACACTGAGGGAAGCCGCTTCATGATGGTTTCGGGCCCCAGATGGGTCATATCGAGAACCACATAATCCTTGCGCGGGCCACAACCACGCCCTTCTTTAATTTCTTGGTCCATGCAGCGCGAAACAAAATCGCGAGGAGCCAAGTCTTTCAAGGTGGGCGCGTAGCGCTCCATGAAGCGCTCGCCATTGGAGTTACGTAAAATGGCGCCCTCGCCACGGCAACCTTCGGTCAACAATACCCCCGCCCCGGCCACGCCCGTGGGGTGAAACTGCCAGAACTCCATGTCTTCCAGGGGAATGCCTGCCCGTGCGGCCATACCCAGACCATCTCCAGTGTTGATAAACGCATTGGTAGATGCTGCAAAAATACGCCCCGCTCCGCCAGTCGCCAACAAGACAGTTTTGGCTTCAAGGATATAAACATCACCTGATTCCATTTCAAGGGCGGTCACGCCGACCACATCGCCGTCAGCATCCCGAATCAGATCCAGGGCCATCCACTCAACGAAAAAATTCGTGCGCTCACGGACATTTTGCTGATAGAGCGTATGCAACATCGCATGCCCGGTGCGATCCGCCGCAGCACAGGCGCGAGGCACCGGCTTTTCACCATAGTTGGATGAGTGCCCACCAAATGGGCGCTGGTAAATCGTGCCATCAGGGTTGCGATCAAAGGGCATACCCATGTGTTCGAGTTCATAAACCACTTTTGGAGCTTCGCGGCACATGAACTCGATGGCATCTTGGTCACCCAGCCAGTCAGAGCCTTTGACCGTGTCATAAAAGTGATAATGCCAGTTGTCTTCGCTCATATTGCCTAAAGCGGCCCCAATACCCCCCTGAGCCGCGACCGTATGGGAGCGGGTAGGAAATACTTTGGACAACACCGCCACATTCAGGCCCGCACGCGACAATTGCAAAGAGGCCCGCATACCGGAACCGCCGGCTCCAACGATCACCACATCAAATTTGCGCTTTTGAACCGCCATCACAACCTCCAAAGAACCTGAACTGCCCAACCCG
>JBEIRS010000375.1:0-1065 GCA_040375795.1 Methylibium sp. | reverse complement strand
GGTGGCTATAATGCTGGGGAAGTTGCCAGCGGTATGGCCACATCCTTCATTTCATCGCAACTTGGGCGCTGGCTGACAGAATCATCTGTCCAAGCCACAGACAGCGATGTCCGCCACGCGATGGACATTTGTATTGACAACGTCAACCGGGCCATTTTTGAGCAAGCACAGATCAATCCACAGTGCTCTGGTATGGGAACCACCATTGTGCTTGGGGTATTTCGTGAAGGGCGTTGCTTGATCGGTCATGTTGGAGACTCCCGAGCATATCGCTTGCGTAGCGACACGTTGACTCAAATTACACGTGATCACTCCCTGCTTCAAGAACAAATTGATGCAGGTTTGATTACCGAGGAACAGGCTGCTTTTTCAGCAAACAAAAACTTGGTCACCCGAGCCGTTGGTGTCGAAGATGCCGTTCTTCTTGACACTCAACTGCATGATGTTCAATCTGGGGATCTTTATCTTTTTTGCTCCGATGGCCTTTCTGATATGTTACTTGATGAGACCATTCAAGAATTATTGCAAGCATCAAAATCTCTTGAAATACTTGCTTCAGCCTTGATCCAGGCGGCCAATCAAGTCGGTGGGCGTGACAACATTTCAGTGATACTCGTGCGTGTCAGTGGTGAAAATAGTTCCGCACCTTCCCGTTCTTGGTGGCCCTTTAAGCGAGGATAAAGGCTGCTTGACTACGGTGTAAATGGATCAAAGAGTGATTTTTGAAAAAATAAAAGCGGGGGTGAATATGGGCAAACTGGTTATTTCTCTGGACGGGGTTATTATCAAGGAGGTCCCGATCACCAAGGAAAAAACCACCTTGGGCCGCCGCCCCTACAATGATATTGTGATCGACAACCTCGCCATCAGCGGCGAACACGCCTCACTTCAAAGAATTGGTGCTGATATTTTTATTGAAGATCTCAATAGTACAAATGGCACTTATCTCAATGGAAAATTTATCAAGCGCCAGCTGCTTGCTCATAATGATGTCATTGAGGTTGGAAAGTACAAAATCAAGTACATCTTAGAAGCAAATGCAAACTTTGAGCGCACCATGATTAT
>JBEIRS010000088.1:0-6165 GCA_040375795.1 Methylibium sp. | reverse complement strand
CCTGAATCGAAAAAGATCGATCTCCGCCAGGAGTGATTTGCCGATCTTTGAGCCAGGCGTAGGAATTTGGTGCGCGGCTGCCATTTTCGCGAAAATGATGCTGCCATTGAGCTGCTTTTTGCTCAGTCAGTGGAACGATGTAATCGCCGACAACAAAAGTGAGTACAGCCAGCAGTAAGCCGAGTGTGGCTAACATCCGCAGGGCCCGCACAGGCCCCAGGCCGCCGGTACGCAAAATGGTGAACTCGGAAGATTGTGCCATGCGCGACAGGCTGTAAATGGTGCCAATCAAAATGGCAATGGGACCCAATTCATACAAGTGTCCAGGCATTTCGAGGAGGCTATAAACCGCAGCATGCAAGGCGGTATAACCATTGCGGCCGATGCTGCCCAATTCTTCGACAAAATCAATGAAAAAAAAGAGCGCCAGAAAAGCCACAGCCACAAAACTGACTGATGACAAAATATCCCTGTAAAGAAGGCGACGAACTGTTTTCATGGGCGCCTGCGCCTCCAGGGGCGTGAAGGCAAAATGTTGGCGTGATCTCTCCACCACAAAAACAGCCAAGCCACGGCAAATGCACCGCCATGAATCAACAGCATGGCGCGCTGGATGCTCAGAGCCCCGGAAGATATCCAGGCCTGACTTAGATTGATCAAGTTGTAATACACCACAAAGGTCAGCAAAGCCAGCAATAGATTCCAATTGTGGGCCCGACGAAAGTGGGTACTTGACAGCCCAATGGCCAGAAAAAGCAAATTCCCAGCGCCCAACAAGAGGCCCAGTCGCCAAGATATTTCACCAAGGTTGAGGGCAGTCGGGTTCATCAGCAAATAATAGCTTGAATGGCCTTTGGCAGACAGTTTGCCTGAGGTATCGGCGGTGCGCTCACCGATGATCATCCGGTAAGTTTGAAATCGGGCGATGGTTTTTTCGCCTGTTTGCAGGTTGGATTCATTGCGTTGTCCTTCCTCAAGAACCAACACCCGCTGACCTGATGTGGTTTCAAGGTGTCCGCTGCGTGCAGTAATCACCGACTCAAGGCGCTCTGAACGTGATAAAATGAAAACATTACGGCCAATTTGCGCTGCTTTATCGTCTCGATCAATAAAAAAAACCCGGCGCCCATCACTGGAGGTTTGAAACTGTCCAGGCGCCACTCGGGCCAAATCTGATCGGCCTTGATAACGCTGTTTGATTTCCTCTGATTTGCTGTTCACCCAGGGCCAAATCACTAAAGCCAGCGCGCCTATCACCAGCAATACGGGCCAGCTCATGCGCAAAATAGGTGAAACAAAACGTGATAAGCCAATCCCACTGGCAAACCAAATCGTCATTTCACTGTCCCGGTACATTCGCCCCAAAGTCGCTACCACCGAAATAAAGAGCGAGAGCGTCAGCATGGTTGGCAAATGAGCCAAAGAAGAGTAAGCCAAAATCAGGGCAACATCTTGAGGGTTGATTTGGCCACCTGCTGCCTGACCCAAGGTGCGGATCAGGAACATGGTCAAGACGATGGTCATGATGATAAGCAATGTGGCGCCAAAACTGCGGGATAAATCTTTGCGCAAGGTGGAATCGAATAACATGAAGGAATCTCATTAACTTCCTTAATTATGGACTTCAAACATCACTTGGCCCTGCCTTCTAAATGGTCTACCCTGTCGACGGATGCCCTCATCATTGTGTGGGCAGGAGAACCCGCCAAAGACAGCCTCGATCCTGAACTGCGTCAAATCCTTGAGTCTGTACAACGCTCGGGTGATTTTGAACTCAAAGCGGGCCGAAGCCTTTATTTGCATGCCCCTACAGGCATGAAAGCGCGCCGTCTGGTGTTCAGTGCTGCGGCATCAGGCACGCCAAAAGCCTTTAAGGCTGCCTTGCTGCTTGGTCTTCACCATCTTAAAGCGAGTGGGGCCAAGCACGTCGCACTTGCTTTGTGTGGGGCTGAACTCACGTCAACCCATGCCGAGGCTGCGGTCGTGGCCATCAGTGAGGCTGTGTATGTGTACCGTTATACCAAACCTTCAGCGTCAGAAGACAGTAAAATCAAGTCTGTTTCTGTGCTTTGTGGCAAAGCTGAAGCAGCGGCGGTGCAAAAAGGTTTGGCCTTGGGGCGCGCCTTGGCCCAAGGTATTGGCCTTGCGCGTGAATGCGCCAATCGGCCTGGCAATCACTGTACTCCAGGTTTTCTCGCTGATCAAGCCAAAAAACTCGGGCAGGTCTACGGCATGAAAGTCGAGGTGCTTGAGCAAAAAGCCATTGAAAAACTCGGGATGGGTGCCTTTCTGGCCGTGGCACAAGGGTCTCATGAACCTCCCAAATTTATTGTCCTTCACTATGAAGGCGCCCCCAAGAGCCAAGCACCCGTTGTGCTTGTGGGCAAAGGCATCACTTTTGATTCTGGCGGTATTTCCATCAAGCCCGCAGCCGAGATGGATGAAATGAAATTTGACATGGGCGGTGCCGCCAGTGTGTTAGGTACCTTGCGCGCCGTGGCTGAAATCAAGCCAGCACTGAACCTGATTGGCGTGATTCCCGCCTGTGAAAATCTGCCCAGTGGCCATGCTGTCAAGCCCGGTGATGTGGTGACAAGCCTGTCAGGGCAAACCATTGAAATTCTCAATACTGACGCCGAGGGGCGCCTGATTTTGTGTGACGCACTGAGCTATGTTGAACGCTTCAATCCCGCCTTGGTGGTCGATGTTGCCACCCTCACCGGCGCCTGCGTCATTGCCCTAGGTCATCAACATTCAGGTTTATTTACGACAGATGAGGGCTTGGCGTCACAGCTCATTGAAGCAGGTCAGGCGGCCCTGGACACCTGCTGGCGGATGCCACTTGATGAGGAGTATGCCGAAGGCCTCAAAAGCCATTTTGCGGATGTGGCCAACGTGGGGTCAAAAGCTGGAGGGTCAATCACGGCCGCTTTGTTCCTCAAGCGTTTTACCTCCAAATATCGTTGGGCGCATTTAGACATTGCTGGAACCGCTTGGAAATCAGGTGCGCACAAAGGAGCCACAGGTCGGCCAGTTGCTTTGCTGACGCACTTTGTGCTGGCTCAACCATCGGCCCCTCAATGACGCAGATTGTTTTCCATGTGAATGTGCCTGAGCCACTCGTTTATGCTTGTCGATTGTTACGCAAGGCTCATCGGGTGGGTGCCAAAATGGCGGTGTGGGCTCTGCCCAACAGGTTGCAAGCTCTGGATCAATTGCTTTGGGCTTTTGACCCCACAGCTTTTATCCCTCATGCCGTGTTGGCCCCTGTCGGGGGCCATGCGACTGAAATGAAGACCAAAAGCCCTGAGATTGCGATTTACTTGCTCACAGATCTTTGGGTTACTCCTGTTTCAGTGCATTCTCTTCTCAACCTTCATGATTCGGTGGTTGAGCCCCTGCATCGATTTGAACGTGTGATCGAGATTGTTTCAAATCAAGAGCCTCAGCTTCAATCGGCACGTCAGCGCTGGAAGCATTATGTGGCAAGCGGGTACCGCCCCCAAAAGCACGAAGCCAACGTCTGATTTTTGTTAATTTTTTCGGGTATTCTGTGCATCAAGAAGCATCCAGCTCCTCTGTTGCAAATGACAAGGGCAGGCTTCTTAAGCTTCGCAAATCATTTTTTTAATACCGGAGGAATGGATGCAATTTCGTTTGAATTCGACAGTCAGTGCTTCTTTGATGATGTTGGCCGCGATGGCCCAAGCCCAGGAGATGACTGTGCGCATCGGTCACGTGGCCCCAATCTCTGGCCCACAAGCCCACTATGGCAAAGACAATGAAAACGGTGCACGCATGGCCATCGAAGACCTCAATGCCAAAGGACTGGTGATTGGCGGCAAAAAGGTTAAATTTGAACTGGTGGCTGAAGACGACGCTGCTGACCCCAAACAAGGGACGGCCGCGGCCACCAAGCTTTGTGACAATAAAGTCAATGGAGTGGTGGGGCATTTGAACTCCGGCACGACCATTCCGGCTTCAAAAATTTATAATCAGTGTGGTTTGCCTCAAATTTCACCTGCGGCCACCAACCCGGAGTACACCCGTCAAGGTTTTAACACAGCATTTCGCCTTCTTGCCAATGACAACGCACTAGGGGCTGGTTTGGCACTACACGCCGCGAAAAACTTGGGCCTCAAGCGTGTGGCCATCATTGATGATCGCACAGCGTATGGCAAAGGAGTGGCTGAAGTATTCAAAAAAACTGCGGCAGCCAACGGTATCAGTATTGTGGATGAACAATTCACCAATGACAAAGCCGTTGATTTCATGCCCATCCTCACGGCCATTAAAGGCAAAAAACCCGATGGTATTTTTTATGGTGGCATGGATCCCCAAGCGGGGCCCATGTTGCGCCAAATGCAGCAGTTGGGTTTGACCAAGGTCAAATTTTTTGGTGGCGATGGTATTTGTACTGACAAACTGGCTGAACTGTCAGGTGGGGCTGCAACGTTGGGCAACGTGATTTGCGCTGAAGGGGCCGCTTCGCTTGCCAAAATGCCCGGCGGTATGGCTTGGAGGGCACGCTACGATGCGAAATTCCCCAAGCAGTTTCAAGTTTATTCCCCCTATGCCTATGACGCCACGATGATTTTGGCAGACGCCATGAAAAAAGCGGAGTCGGTGGATCCTAAAGTGTATCTGCCTGTTTTGGCTAAAATTGAGTACCAAGGCGTGACTGCCAAAATTGGTTTTGAACCCGACGGTGAATTAAAAAACCCTCAAATGACACTTTATACTTATTCCGCCGGTAAAAAACTTCCTCTCAATTGATCATTCACTTGCGGTAGCAGATATTGAGCCACTGGTCAGCCAATGATCAATCATCCAAGGCCTGGTTCAGCAAGGCTGCAGCTTCAAGTGCAAAGTAGCTTAAAATACCATCTGCTCCCGCTCGTTTGAATGCAAGCAGGCTCTCCAGCAAGGCGGCGTCATGATTCAGCCAACCATTGGCGGCTGCCGCCTTGAGCATCGCGTATTCCCCGCTGACTTGATAAGCAAACGTGGGTACTTGGAACGTTTTTTTTACTCTCCATAAAATGTCAAGGTAAGGCATGCCCGGTTTGACCATCACCATGTCAGCTCCCTCTTGCAAATCCAGGGCCACTTCACGAAGTGATTCGTCTGAGTTGGCCGGGTCGATTTGGTAAGTTTTTTTGTTGCCCTTTCCCAGATGGGATCCTGACCCAACCGCATCTCGGAAGGGGCCATAAAAGACACTGGCAAATTTGGCGCTGTAGGCCATAATCAAAGTTTGTGGGTAGCCGCTTGATTCGAGCGCTTGTCGAATCGCGCCGATGCGGCCATCCATCATGTCACTCGGGGCGACGATATCAACACCCGATGCCGCTTGAAGCAAGGCTTGTTGCGTCAATTGTTTCACGGTCAGGTCATTCGCAATCTGACCTGAATCATCCCAAAGACCATCCTGGCCGTGATTTGTATAAGGGTCTAGGGCCACATCGGTCATGATGCCAAGTTCTGGAAATCGTTCTTTCAGGCTTTTGATTACTCTGGGAATCAGCCCTTGGGGGTTGAGCGCTTCTTGGCCATCAGGGGTTTTCAACAGGGAATCAATCACTGGAAACAATGCCATGACGCGAATTCCGGCAGCCACACAGTGCTCGGCGACAGGCAGCAATTGGTCTAAGCTGAGGCGATGGACACCAGGCATAGAGGGAACTGCCTGGTTGATTTTGTGACCTTCTAAAACAAACACTGGCAAAATCAAGTCTTTGGGCCTCAAGTGATGCTCTTGAACGAGGCATCGGGAAAATTCATGGGCTCGGAGGCGCCGTGGCCGGCTCAGTGGAAATGGAGCGGGTATAGACCCGTGAGGCAGTATTGAATGTGACATGGCAAACTGAAAAAATCTATTTTGACAGGGCCATAGAAAAAGGTGGAGCATCCAATGATGTCAAATCTCACCTACTTTTAATGGCAATTTTGAGGATAATTTCTTCTTAGTGTCGTTTTTTACTTTATACCGGTCAATAATTCTCTACATGTCTCCTTTTCCTTCGCAATCTTCTTTTCTCCAAACTCCGCCTCGATCAAAGAGGTTTTTGACCTGGTGGCGTGGTTTGGGGGTTGAAGAAAAAGACCTTTTTTCAGGCCTTGCGCCGTTGATTTCCGTGTTGCTTTTTGTAGCCACGATTGTGG
>JBEIRS010000310.1:0-1819 GCA_040375795.1 Methylibium sp. | reverse complement strand
GTAGGAGCCTGCTGAACCAAACATATTCACTGCTTTCTATGAGTGGGTTGATTTATTCAAAATATCGACTTCTCACACCATGACTTGAGTGCTTTATCGGGCAAATTGCATTGACTTTTCCTGCTGATTTTCGCCGGCCCTGCCGCGCCCTTACATTGACGCTTTGCCTTGATCAGCATTGAATGGTCAATGGTGCATGCCCCACGGCCAGGCTATGGAGCGCGCCGATGAAATACAAATTACTCCCCGCCCTGCATAAACCCTTCCACGAGAGGCAGGCATGCTGGAATGGCCCCATAATTAAAACTGGATTGCTTTTTCTTTTTTTGGGTTCATCATCTTACAAAGGACATTTCTCTCATGAGTGCATTAAACACACAAGGTTTGGGCATGGTGCCCATGGTGATTGAGCAATCAGGCCGGGGAGAACGCGCCTATGACATCTATTCTCGTTTGCTGCGCGAAAGAGTGGTTTTTTTGGTGGGGCCGGTCAATGATCAATCAGCCAATCTCGTGGTGGCACAACTTCTTTTTCTTGAAAGCGAAAACCCTGACAAGGATATTTCCTTTTACATCAATTCTCCCGGGGGCTCAGTGAGTGCGGGGATGTCGATTTTTGATACCATGCAGTTCATCAAACCTGATGTATCCACCCTGTGCATGGGCTTGGCAGCCAGCATGGGGGCTTTTTTACTTGCAGCAGGGGCCAAGGGCAAACGTTTTGCTTTACCAAATTCACGCATCATGATTCATCAACCTTCCGGTGGAGCTCAAGGCCAAGCCACAGACATCGAAATTCAAGCGCGTGAAATTCTCAAGCTACGTGAAAATTTAAACCAAATTCTCGCAGACCGCACCGGGCAAACCCTTGACCGCATCAAAGCCGACTCGGAACGTGATTACTTTATGTCTGCAGCTGAAGCCAAAGACTATGGTCTCATCGATCAAGTGCTTGTTCAACGAAACGCCTGATTGAACCCGCCGACAGAGGCTTTCCATGGCCGCTTTTCCGGAGGTGGCCTGTGGCTCTGTTTGCTCTATGATGTTAACTATCTTTGTTTTTTCTGGCATTGCCCATGGCTGATAAAAAAGGTTCTTCGAGCGACAAAGTTTTATATTGCTCCTTTTGCGGCAAGAGCCAGCATGAGGTCAAAAAGCTTATCGCAGGCCCCTCTGTTTTCATCTGCGATGAATGTATTGAATTATGCAATGACATCATTCGCGATGAAATTTCCCAAGAAACCCCTGAGAGTACTTTACTCAGTACCGAACTCCCTATTCCCAGTGCCATCAAAAGCAGTCTCGACAGCTATGTCATTGGCCAAGACACTGCCAAACGCACCTTGTCTGTGGCGGTGTACAATCACTACAAACGGCTGAAACATCTCGATCACTCCCAAAACGATGTCGAGCTGGCCAAAAGCAATATCTTGCTCATTGGCCCGACTGGCTCTGGAAAAACCCTGCTTGCCCAAACCTTGGCTCGATTACTCAACGTGCCTTTTGTCATCGCTGATGCCACCACCTTGACTGAGGCCGGCTATGTGGGTGAAGACGTCGAAAACATCATTCAAAAGTTGCTTCAAAACTGCAACTATGACGTTGACAGTGCCCAGCGAGGCATTGTGTACATTGATGAAATTGACAAAATTTCTCGCAAAGCAGACAACCCTTCGATCACCCGCGATGTCTCCGGCGAAGGCGTACAACAAGCTTTGCTCAAGTTGATCGAAGGTACCATGGCTTCTGTGCCTCCGCAGGGCGGGCGAAAGCACCCCAATCAAGATTTTCTTCAAATTGATACCACCAATATTTTATT
>JBEIRS010000169.1:0-3912 GCA_040375795.1 Methylibium sp. | reverse complement strand
GTGAGGTGGATGGTGGTCTACAAACCCTCAAGTTGCAACTGCCCGCAGTCATTACCACGGATTTACGCCTTAATGAGCCGCGCTATGTGACTTTACCCAACATCATCAAGGCAAAAAAGAAGCCTCTGGCGGTGGTTCAGCCGGAGGCATTGGGGGTGGATGTCTCCCCACGCATCAAGACCATCAAGGTCACTGAGCCACCTCAACGCAGCGCAGGGGTCAAAGTCCCTGATGTTGCCACCCTGGTATTCAAACTCAAAAATGAAGCAAAGGTGATTTGACATGAGCATTCTCGTGGTGGCCGAACATGATGGTCTCTCACTCAAGCCAGGTACGCGCAACGCCATCACAGCCGCCTTGCAGTGTGGCCCAGAAGTTCAGGTTTTGATTGCAGGGGCACAGGTTGAGGTTGTGGCCCAGCAAGCTGCCCGCGTTGCGGGTGTCAGCAAGGTCTGGTGCCTTGACTCCGAAACGCTGGCTCATCAATTGGCTGAAAGCATCGCTCCCCAAGTGCTGAGCCTTGTCAAGGCCCAAGCTCACAGTCATGTGCTCTTTCCAGCAAGCGCTGCGGGTAAAAATATCGCTCCGCGTGTGGCGGCTTTGCTGGATGTGGCAGCCGTCTCTGATGTGATCCGCATTGTGTCAGCAGACACCTTTGAGCGCCCCATTTATGCTGGCAATGCCATTTCTACGGTGCAAAGCCTAGATGCCATCAAAGTGCTCACCATTCGCGCAACTTCTTTTGACCCCGCTCCGGATGGCGGTCACGCCCCTGTTGAGTCACTGTCGGCCACCCCAGTATTGGCCCAATCCATGTATATCAGCAGTGAAATTCCTCATTCAAGCCGGCCTGAACTGAGTGGCGCCAAGGTGGTGGTGGCGGGTGGGCGCGCCTTGGGCAGCCGTGAAAAATTTGATGAAGTCTTGGTGCCCCTTGCTGACAAGCTGGGGGCGGCTCTTGGGGCCAGCCGTGCTGCAGTCGATGCCGGCTACGCTCCCAATGATTGGCAAGTGGGGCAAACTGGCAAAATTGTGGCTCCTCAGCTTTATATTGCTTGTGGAATCAGTGGCGCCATCCAGCATTTGGCCGGCATGAAAGACAGCAAAGTGATCGTGGCCATCAACAAAGATCCTGAAGCGCCTATTTTTAGTGTTGCTGATTACAGTCTGGAGGCTGATCTTTTCACAGCCATCCCGGATTTGGTGGCGGCCTTGTCCACGGTCTGAGGGCCGATGTTGCCGCCCGCTGTTCTTCGCGCTGAAAAATTTACGTTACTCCCTCATTTTGACCCATACGGCCCAGCCCTGTGGCCAACGATGCGCCCTTGAATGGTCTGTGATGCCAATTTGTTCCGGCGCTGCGACCATGCTTTCCCCTTGATTGAAGGACGATTCTTATGTCCGCTGTGTTTTCTTCCCCGGAGTTGCCACCTTCCATGGTGGCCGACCAGGAGATTTCACGCTTACGCATTCCACCCCACTCCATTGAGGCAGAGCAGAGTGTCTTGGGTGGCTTGTTGCTTGACAACACAGCCTGGGACCGTGCCGGTGATTTGCTCGTTGACAGTGATTTTTACCGGCTTGAGCATCGCTTGATTTACGCCGCCATCGCTGGGCTCATCAGTGGCTCGAAGCCGGCAGATGTCATTACGGTCTTTGAGCAATTGCAAAGCTTGGGAAAAGCAGAAGAATGTGGTGGCGTGGTGTACCTCAATGCACTGGCGCAAAGTGTTCTCAGCGCAGCCAATTTGCGTCGTTATGCGGAAATCGTCCGTGAGCGTGCAGTGTTGCGCAAATTGATTGCCGCCAGCGATGAAATCGCCACCGCCGCATTCAATCCCCAGGGCCGCCCTGTGGATCAGATTTTGGATGAAGCCGAGGGAAAAATTTTTCGTATTGGTGAAGAGGGGTCCAAATCCAAACAAGGCTTTGTCAGTATGGACCAGCTGGTGGTGCAACTGATTGACCGGGTCAATGAACTCCATGAAAACGGCGCCGAGGAGGTCACTGGGGTACGAAGTGGTTTTTATGATCTTGACCGCATGACTGCCGGTCTGCAACCGGGTGATTTGATCATTCTTGCTGCTCGGCCATCCATGGGGAAAACAGCCTTTGCCCTCAACATCGGTGAGCATGTGGCAGTTCATGAAGGCTTGCCAGTGGTTGTTTTTTCCATGGAAATGGGTGCAGCTCAACTGGCTTTGCGGATGGTGGGCTCTTTGGGCCGAATTGATCAAAGCCACTTACGCACAGGCAAGCTCGATGATCAAGAATGGGGGCGGCTTTCCGAGGCCGTGGAGCGTTTGGGTAAAGTCAGTATGTACATTGATGAAACCCCGGGCCTGAGCCCCAATGAGCTTCGCGCCCGCGCTCGTCGCCAGGCTCGCCAATGTGGTCAACTGGGTTTGATTGTCGTCGACTACCTTCAGCTCATGAGTGGTAGCGGTTCAGCGAGCGAGGAAAACCGTGCCACCGTGATCGGTGAAATTTCACGTGGGTTGAAGTCATTGGCCAAAGAATTGCGCTGCCCGGTGATTGCCCTTTCACAGCTCAATCGATCCGTGGAGACACGCACCGACAAGCGCCCGATGATGAGTGACCTGCGTGAATCAGGCGCCATTGAGCAAGATGCCGATGTCATCATGTTTATCTACCGTGATGAATACTATACTAAAGAAGCTTGCAAAGAACCTGGTGTGGCCGAGATCATCATTGCCAAGCAACGCAACGGCCCTACAGGCACCGTCAAACTGACTTTCTTGAAGCCTCTGACCAAGTTCGACAATTTGGCCCCAGGCAGCCATGCCAATGCAGACTACTGAGTCAGCCTTGCAAATTCAACCCAGCCTTTACCCCTTGCTGCCGAAAATTCATCAAGCACTTGCCTGACCACCTTAAGCTTGTACGCCAGCGTGTATTTCAACTGTATGGACTTATCCATCATTCATGCGATTGCTTGCCTAGCGTCACAATGGAAGGGTAAAGCCATTTTGGCATGAAACTTGCTTGTTATTAAACGGCAGGTAGTTTTTTTATTTTTTTTAAAGGAATTTTCATGAAACGCTTAGTCCAAAAAGGCTTCACCCTGATTGAGTTGATGATCGTTGTTGCCATCATTGGCATTTTGGCTGCCGTGGCTTTGCCCGCTTATCAGGACTATACCGTGCGCGCCCGAGTTGCTGAAGGATTGGGGCTGGCATCAGCTGCCAAGCTCAATGTGGCTGAAATTGCCGCTGCAGGCAGAGATAGTACTACGGGCTACGGAGCTGGCTACACCACACCCACGGCTACTCCTAACGTAAGCAGCCTTGCAATATCAGCAGCGACAGGCAACATTACGATCAACTATACCTCTCGTGCCGGTAGTGGCACATTGATTCTCAATCCTTATACTGGCACAAACACCGCCCTGCCCACTGCCACATCCGCTTTCGCCCCCCCGCAAGATGCGATCAAGTGGCAGTGTGCTTCTGCCAGTGCGAGCACAAATGGTATTACTGGCGCTTCAGTAGGAACCCTGGCTGCCCGGTTCGCGCCCTCGGAATGCCGTTAATTGATCATTTCAAGCCTGAGACTTTCCCTTGGTTTCAGGCTTTTAGCTCGGCGGCGTCTCAATAGTTTCTCAAAGCCTGGCTTTTTTGTCAGGCTTGGTTCTATGGCGCCCGCAGCCGCGCAAGCTCCATTTGCTCCGCTGTCACCCAAGCCGGCTTGCCAGCCCCGCCCAGATCTTCTTTGTCGTTAGCAATGACCCACCCGCTCAAGGTGGTTTTGGCGATCCCCAGCACCCGGGCCGTCACCGCAATGGCCTGCCCAGCCTTCACCTGCCTCACCGCCTCAAGCTTGTACTCCAGCGTGTATTGCGACCTGATCTGCTTTTCCATGTTTCATGAACTCCTGACTCAATGTTGAGGG
>JBEIRS010000002.1:0-22310 GCA_040375795.1 Methylibium sp. | reverse complement strand
CTGGTATTTTTTGCCCATGATCGGCTGTATTTGGTCATGCCCTGTGGATCAAATGCTAAAGTTTCCTGTGGCGACCATGCTGAGGTTTTGTCATAACCATGGCTTGATTCAGGTTCGCGACAGGCCTCGCTGGTTGACTGTGGCGGGGGGGGCGCGTCAATATGTTGAAAAAATGCTTCGGCACATTCCTGATGCTCGGCTTTCTATGCCCGTTCGAGGCATACGCCGGCGGAAAAATGCACCGGTGGTCGTCAGCACTGACCATGGCTCAGAACTTTTCGACCATGTTGTTTTGGCTTGTCATAGTGATCAATCTTTGGCCTTGCTGATGGATGCAAGCGATGAGGAACGAAAAATATTGAAGGCGATTCGCTACCATGCCAACCGTGCCGTGCTGCATACAGATTCTTCCGTGCTGCCATGCAAACAACGGGCTTGGGCCGCCTGGAATTATGAGCGTGCCTCGGACGATTCACGCGAAAAGGCTTCGGTTTGTTTACACTACCTTATCAATAAGCTCCAACCCTTGCCTTTTGAGACTCCGGTGATGGTTTCTCTCAACCCCATCAGGCCCCTGCGAGAAGAATTGATACAAGGGGTTTTTGAGTATGCCCACCCTGTCTTTGACGCTGCAGCGATTGCTGCACAATCTCAACTAGATACCTTGCAGGGGCGGATGCAAACTTGGTTCTGTGGTGCCTGGACGCGCTATGGATTTCACGAAGATGGGCTGTTATCAGGGATGAAAATTGCCAAAGAACTCCGCAAACACTGTGCAAGCCATGCTGTGAATGCCGCATGACTCCGATGCCTCCACGGCCGTTGTTGGGGCGAGGGTGGGTTCGCCACAAGCGCCTGCGCCCTAAAACTCACCATTTTAAATACCCAACTTATTTTTTGATGTTACCCATGCGACAGTTGCGCAAAGAGGCACACGCCAGCTTGTGCCGCAACCGTTGGGGGCTGATAAGTTTTTATGATTCGGATCATGGGGATGGGCGACCTGACAGCCTGGCTTGGCTTGAATCGGTACTGCACTCAGAGGGCATCCAGGATGCAAAAGGGGAAATTTGGTTGCAATGCTACCCACGAGTCTTAGGCTATACCTTCAAACCCGTCAGCTTTTGGTATTGTTACCGGGAACCCGATTCTGGTGGGGGGTTGGCCGCGATGGTGGTTGAAGTCAACAACACGTTTGGGGAAAGACACTGTTATCTGCTTTGTGGAGACTCCCTCGGCTTGGGGCAAGAAATATCGGCGACCAAAGTTTTTCATGTCTCGCCATTTTGTAAAGTCGAGGGACAGTATCGATTTCGCTTTATGCACAGGGCATCGGTGGAAACGGGTGAGCCTGAGCGTGCTATTGTTCGAGTCGACCTGGATGATGCGAGTGGGCCATTGATTGAAACCAGCCTGTCAGGTCAATTGAGCCCGATCAGTCCTGCTGGGCTTCGGTCGGCTTTTTTCGGGGTTCCCTGGATGACGCTTGGCGTGATGGCCCGAATTCATTGGCAAGCCATCCATTTGTTGTGGAAGAAAGTCCCATTTTTTCGCAAACCAGCCGCACCCGCTTCATTTGTTTCACGTTGAATTGCAACCACCATGACCACCACGATTATTGATTTTTCTTTGCCTGAGTGTGCCCCAGGCTCGGCCGATCTGGTTTTTCGCTTGATGCAGAAATTGCAGCATGGATCTCTCGAAGTTCAATTACCAGATGGCTCGCACACTCATTTTGGTTCACCCCACTCCCCCCATGGGATCAAGGCAAACATCCGGCTGAAAAATTGGAACGTTTGCTCGGCGGTTTTAAAGTCAGGAGACATTGGCTTTGCCGAGGCATTCATGGCTGGTGATTGGGCCACTTCGGATCTGGTCAGCTTACTCAAGCTCTTGATTGCCAATCGAGATTCGATGGAGCGACTGATTTATGGTACTTGGTGGGGTGCGTTGCTTTATCGTGCCAAGCATTTTTTCAATCGAAATTCTCGGCGAGGAAGCCAGAAAAACATTCATGCGCACTATGACATTGGTAATAATTTTTACCAACTCTGGCTGGATTCAACCATGAATTACAGCAGTGCCTGGTTTGAGGGCGACTACAGCCAGACGCTGAGCCAGGCACAAAAGAAAAAGATCCACCGGGCCCTGCAAGAATGCAACGTCAAAGCGGGTGACCGGGTGCTTGAAATAGGTTGTGGATGGGGGGCCTTGGCAGAATCTGCCACTCAAGAATTTGGCGCGTTTGTGTATGGCATCACCCTTTCAAAAGAGCAATTAAATTGGGCACAAAAGCGCCTTGCAGATCAAAACCTGGTAGCTGAGATCAAGCACCAGGATTACCGGGATATTCAAACCGAGCCTTTTGATGCCATCGTCTCCATTGAGATGTTCGAGGCGGTCGGCAGAGAATTTTGGCCTGAGTTTTTCAAGACCATCCGGCGCCAGTTAAAGGCTGGCGGCCGGGCTTGCATTCAAAGCATCACCATTCGAGATGACCTTTTTGAGCGTTATGTCAGGTCGTCTGATTTTATTCAACAGTACATTTTTCCGGGGGGGCTGCTTCCGAGTCAAGCTGAGTTTCGCAAAGCAGCTCAGGCGGCCGGCCTGAACGTGGTTCGTGAATTCTCCTTTGGCCCAGATTATGCCGAAACATTGCGTCGGTGGCGGGAAGAATTTCTTTCCAGAAGCCTGCAAGTTCTTGAGTTGGGTTTTGATACCCGGTTTCTCCGAATTTGGGAGTTTTACCTTGCTTATTGTGAGGCTGCATTTGCCATGGGAAATACGGACGTGGTTCAGTTTACCCTTGAGGCTTGAATTTGAAAATAAGCTGGAATAAACCAATTCAAATGCATCATTCATTGAATACGCGCAGGCAATCGATGATCGCCCTGGGTGCGCTCTGCCTGCTTGGTGTCTCTGGGCGCTGGTGTCAGGCTGAGTCTCGCTGGCCAGAACTGCCCAGCGATGCCATGGCTCCATGGCGTACGGCAGAGTTTCGCGGAAAAGGGCAATTCAAGTTTCTAGGAATGCCAATCTATGAGGCCCGGCTCTGGGTTCAGTCTGGATGGACTGAAGATCGCTTTGCGGGCACTCCTCTTGCCCTGGAACTTGACTATGCAAGGAATCTCTCTGGGTTGCGGATTGCCGAACGCTCGATCCAAGAGATGCAGAGGCAGGCCACCATCGACGCAGATCAGAGCCGGCGTTGGCTGCTTCAGATGCAGTCTATTTTTCCAGATGTCAAGGCTGGTGATCGCCTCACCGGTCTGTTGTGGCCTGGTGACTCGGCTCGTTTCTTTTTGAATGGCAAAGCCATTGGCACAGTGATGGAGCCTGCGTTTGCCAAGCTGTTTTTTGGAATTTGGCTTTCTCCCAAGACATCTGAACCGGAGCTTCGGAAATTACTGATTGGGGCTGCGCGTGACTGACGAGGCAAGCCCAAAGCCCATGACTTGGCCAGACGGTTTGCGATATGGCTTGAGCGGTTTACCGCTGGCTTTTCTTGCTTTGCCGCTTTATGTGATTTTGCCGGATCACTACAGTCGTGAATTGGGCTTGCCCTTGACCACCATCGCAGGCATTCTTTTGGGCACACGGCTTTTGGATGCCTTGATTGACCCCTGGATCGGTCGATGGGTGGACACCTGTTTTGATGATTCAGCATGGCGTGCCTGGCGCTGGGGAGTGTTGGTGGGCGTTTTATTGATTGCAAGCTTTACCGCCCTTTTTTTTCCTCCTGCCAGCATCACTGAAAAGCCTGCAAGATTGGTCCTTTGGTGTCTGGGGTCCTTGATGGCCAGTTATATCTCTTACAGTATTCTGATTTTGATTCATCAGGCTTGGGGAGCTCGGCTTGGAGGTCATGAAGCTCAGCAGGTCCAATTGGTTTCGTGGCGCGAAGGCCTGGCTTTGGCAGGAGTGCTTTTGGCCAGTGTCTTGCCAGCCTGGGGTGGGCTGTCAGCGATGGTGGCTTGCTTTGCGCTGGCGCTAGGCCTTGGCTGGATCAGCCTGGCAGCGGCACCACGGCCAAACCCAATCAGCGTCAAGAACATAGTCAAAGAGCCGTTTTTGAGTGGCAGGGCTGTTTTGCGGCCATGGAGAAATCATCGGTTTCAAAAGTTGCTCCCGATTTTTCTTCTCAATGGCATTGCGATGGCCATTCCTGCCAATTTGCTGGTTTTTTTTATTCATGACCGGCTTCAATCGCCCGCCATTCTTCCTGCTGCATTGGCCATTTATTTTGGTGCTGCAGCATTGGCAACACCTGTTTGGGCCATGGCGGTCAAACGGACGGGCTTGCTTTCATGTTGGGCTGTGGGAATGGTTTTATCGGTCTTGGCCTTCGGGGGTGCAACCTGGCTAGGCCCTGGTGATGGGTCACTTTTTTTGTGGGTTTGCCTGTGGAGTGGCATGGCTCTGGGGGCAGACCTTTCACTTCCCGCGGCGCTTTTGAGCAGGGTGATTCAACAAGGACGCGATGAGCACCACGAGGGAGCTTACTTTGGCTGGTGGAACTTTGCCAATAAGCTGAACCTCGCCTTGGCCGCAGGCATTGGTTTGCCCATGTTGAGCTGGCTTGGTTACCAGCCTGGCGAACGCCATGAAGTGGCACTGCAAGCTTTGAGCATCGCTTATTGTTTGATCCCCTGTGGATTCAAACTTGCAGCACTTTTTGCGCTGTATCAAGCTTGGAAGCCACTTCAGCCAGATGCATTGGATAAACTGAAAATATGAGGCATATTCAAAGGAATCTCTGCCAAACCACGGGGCCAAAAAATTGAAACGGCAAGCACAGGTGACCACATGAAAAAAATACGAGCTTTTTTGTATATGTCCTTTTAGGTTTGACTGCCTGTGCATCCCCCACCATTCAGGACTATGCCTCGGAAACACCTGTTTTAGACCTTCAAAAATACTTTACCGGGGAAGTCACCGCTTATGGTATTTTTACTGACCGGCATGGCAAAGTTTTGCGGCGGTTTACCGTCTTGATAAAATGCCATTGGGAAGGCGATGTGGGGGTTCTCGATGAAGAATTTACCTACAGCGATGGCAAAAAAGAGCGGCGGGTCTGGACACTGAAAAAGCTTCCAAATGGACGCTACACC
Source organism: Methylibium sp. (assembly GCA_040375795.1). Classification (GTDB taxonomy): domain Bacteria; phylum Pseudomonadota; class Gammaproteobacteria; order Burkholderiales; family Burkholderiaceae_C; genus CANHBY01. The sequence goes on along the minus strand of JBEIRS010000002.1, from coordinate 17,199 downwards.
GGTCGTGCCGATGATGTGGTTGGCGAGGCCCAGGGCCAGCTTGCGGGCAATGCCTTTCAGTGGCGCTACACCTTGAAGCTCCCTGTGGATGGCTCAGTGTATGAAGTTCAGTTTGATGACTGGATGTATCTGATCAATGAGCGAGTCATGCTGAACAAAGCCGTGATGAGCAAGTTTGGTTGGCGGCTCGGAGAAGTGACCTTGTCTTTTTATCGGCCTTGACATCATGGCGCTCAACCCCAAAATTTCCTGCTGGGATCAAAAAGTTGTTTGGATTGTTGGAGCCTCCACAGGCATTGGTCGCGCACTTGCTGAGCAACTGCATGCAAAAGGAGCGTTAGTGGTGGTGTCTACCCGCAACCGTGAATTTTTGGAATCATTCACAACAACCCACCCTGGCACCCTCACGCTGCCCTTGGATGCCACCCATGCCCACGCCTTGCGTCAAGCCATGCAAGAAATACAAACAAAGTATGGCCGCCTTGATGTGGCCGTCTATTGTGCCGGGCACTATCAGCCGATGCGGGCCACCCACTTTGACCTGGCTGAAGCGATTGAGCAAAATCAAGTGAATTATGTGGGTGCGTTGAATTATCTTGATGCTGTATTGCCCACCTTGATTGCTCAAAAATCAGGCCATTTGAGCCTGATTGCGAGCGTTGCCGGGTTCGGGGGCTTGCCCTTGGGCTTGGCCTACGGGCCCACCAAAGCGGCCTTGATCAATTTGGCAGAGACTCTTTATATGGATCTCAAACCCCTTGGAATAGGTACGTCGGTGGTCAACCCAGGCTTTGTCGACACCCCGATGACAGCAAAAAACACCTTCAAAATGCCGGCCTTGATCAGCGCGAAAGCGTCTGCCGCTTATATTTTGCGCGGCTGGGAAGCGGGTGATTTCGAAATTCACTTTCCCCGACGCTTCACCATCTGGCTAAAACTGTTTCGCTTGTTACCGCGCAGTGGGTATTTCAAAATCATCCACCGATTGACAGGCCTCTGAGCATGACCATGCCCCAAAGACCCCCTGAAATGGCCCGGATTATTGATCGGTTTGAAGACCTGCAAGCACAAAATCTCCACACTCTTGATGAAATTTACACCAAAGACGCTTACTTTAAAGACCCTTTCAATGAGGTGCGCGGCATTGATCAGATTCGACGTCTATTTGCCCATATGTTTGTTGCCCTGAATGAGCCCCGCTTTATCGTGCGTGATGTGGTGCATGATGGCGATCATTGTGTCATGACCTGGGACTTCAGGTTTCGTTTCAAGCGATGGTCCTCTGATTTACAAACCATCCAGGGCGCCACCCATTTTCGTCTCGATGAAAACGGCAAGATCATCTCCCACCGAGATTATTGGGATGCTGCAGAGGAACTTTATGAAAAAATTCCACTTATCAAAATATTGATGCAATGGCTCAAGCGCCGGGCAAAGAATGACGGGTTGCCAGCAGTTCGTAATCATATAAGCAAATATTGACAAAGATGCCCTAGGCAGGGGCCATGATGTCTGAGCGGCCCATCTTCACCTACCAAACACAACTGTTGCTCGATGCCACGCAAGCCCAGGTGTTGGATGGCTACGCTGGTCTGCACAGCCGAGCCGAGCGAAGCCTCTTTGCCGCCTTGCGTGCCAGCAGAGTCAGCAGAGTCAGCAGAGTCAGCAGAGTCAGCAGAGTCAGCACTGTTCGGAGAGCGTCATGGAGGATGTTCCTTGGTCATGGAACATCTGTCTATGGTTGTAGGAACGGTGCCGATGGCCACCTTGCCTGACTAAAAAACTTCTTGTCATGCTGCGCGCAGTCGCAGCATCCAGGGCGAATCATTTCATTGACTTCAGCCAAAGACGACAAATGTAGCCTTTGAGGTCGGCCAATGCGCGGTGAGCCACGATGTCGATTCCGGCGTTGCGGGCCCTGTCTTGGTTGGCCTTGTGGGCAGAGAGTGCTCCGCGGTAGTCTAAAATCATGGCGCGGGTGCGCAAGCCACCAATTTTTCGGAGGGCTTCGAGTTTATACAGGGCTTCGGTGGCCTCGTCGTCTCCGCTGGCACCTTCGGTGGCCAAATTGGCTGTCTTGCACTCGAGCAGATGCAGCGTGTGGCGGTACAGAAAGGCGACATCGATTTCGTTTTTGGTTTTTCCATCAGGATGCACCAGTTTCAGGTTCAGTGCGATGTCGGTGATGCCTGGATTGATGCCACGCAGATCGCTAATGACATTGTGGGCATAGAGTTCGAGCCAGCCGCCGTTCACGAAGGCCCGACTGGCCTCATTTGCGAATTGAATTTGGCGATTGCCACGCAGTGAAAGGTGCCCTGCTTGCTTGAACAAGCTGATCAATTCGTGCAGGGCAATGGAGTCGGCGTCACGATCAGTTAATTCGTCGCGCAGTTGTTGGCGGGATGAATTTGAGGCTGCCAGCCGGTTCAAGATGCCCAAGGCCCCTCCGTGAACCCCCACATGATCAATGATGCGGGCGGCAAGATCTCGTTGTTCTCCGTTGTTCTCTGGGCGCTGCTGGTCTTCTACCTGAAAGCCATGCGCACTCAAGAATTCATGCACTTTCATGGAGGCATTTAAAGGCTGGCTGGAAGTGTGCTCGCCAATCATGATCACTTTGTCGCTGTCGATGTTCACGTAAAATACGGGCTTTCCATCCAACGCAAAGACCTGTTGCGCAGCCACCGCCATGATTTTGGTGCCGCCAGTGACATTGAGCGCCACCAGGCCAGCGTTGGCATTGGCCGCAAGAAACTCCAAAAAGGCCTCTGAAAGGGCTGAATAATCGTAAGCATCAGGCAGTGACAAGGTTTCAACCACCAGCCCAGATACTTTTTTGCGCAGCACCTGACGCAGGCTCTCTGCGGCCTTTTCCATTCTGGGGGTGGTGGCAAGAACCACCCGACGCGGCCGCCAAGAGGGGTCGATGACGGGCAAGAGGTTGGGCGTGGCTTGTTCTGAGACCAAGCATAAGTGTGTGTCAAAGGGTGTCATGGTGAGGTTTTTGGAGTTTTGATGTCTAATTCATGCGGCCTTTGGCCACGAAGTATGGCTCCAGGCTGGCCCCGAATTTGTCAAGGTCATCGGCTTGTAATTCAAGGCCCCGTGCTTCCATGGGGAGGTCGAGCCGCAGGTGCAGATAGCGGCCACCGCGCTCACACACGCAGGCGGCCAGTTGCATGGGCAAGGTGCCGATCACGGTGTCACCGGCCTGAATGATTTCTGGATCCAGGTGTTGAACCCAGCGCTCCACGGTCAGGCCCTGCCGTTGTGCCCAGGCCACCGCGCCCGGGTGTCTTGAAACAAACCATACTGTCATGCGATACAGCCCTCATGATGATCTGCGTCAGCAGAATGAAATTCAAGTTGATAAGCCCCCATGCCCATCGTGGCGTTCTTGCCAAGGTGCAGCCATTGGCCGAGTTCCAGCCAGGGTCGCAGGGGGGAAAGATCACCACGCAGCACCCAAGGGCCGACCACGCCGCCCAGCGTCATTTCCTGCTTTTGACGAGAGGAGTAACGGGTCCAGTCTTTCCAGTGCAGGGCGCGGTGATCGGCATGAAGTGTTTCGGCGTGAGTGAGCAGTGCCGGGATGTCCAAGGGCGGGTGGGTGATGCCCAAATGCAGCTCCAGCATCAGGCGCACACGACGCAACAGGTGGGCCGTAAACACCCGAGGCGATAGTTCACGTACACCGAGGGCCCGGCCATCGTGCTGCAAGCGAAGCGGCGTTTGAAAATGAATCGTGGCGAGTGGCGAGACCCGCGAGGGTTCAGGCGTGCCGTGCCATTCGGTAGGGTGTGGAATGAGGCGGCCAGAGGGAATGTCCCAGGCTGGATGGATGGCTCCGCTGGCATCAATGGCATCCAATGCCAGCAGCTCGCCTGTGGCCCGGAGGGATTCTTTGCCCCAACCCTGGCGCAATGAGCGTTGCCAGGCTTGCACCACCAAGGGCAGTTTGCGCAATGTGTCAGCACCGGCCAGCACAAGATGCCAAGATAAAGTTTGGCCTGCGGGCAGGTGCCGGGTATGAAGGCTTGGAGGCTCAATCACATAAGGGTTGGGGACTTGGCTGAAGCGCTGCGCCAGGAGAGTCTGCCGAGGCGGCATTTCAAAAATGGCCGGGTACGAGCACGTGCGCCACAGCGTGCAGGGCGTACACTCAGGCTGCCCTGTCAGGCACACCGTGCGCTTGAGCGCCGAACCAAACACCCCTCGCAATAAAGACCCGGCGTAGTCGGGCAAGGTCAGATCGCTGCGAAAAGCCGCTGTGAGACGGTAGCGGGTGAGGGGAAGGGGAGGCATGTGCCAGGCCCCCGTGCAAGACAGTCGCTGAGTCATGGGATCACTGAAGCCACTTCAAAACTTGGAGGGTTTCTTGATGATGGTGGTCTTTCTCGGGGTTTCTTTTTTCGGTTTTTTCACGCCAGCGGCCCTCTTTCTGCATGAGTGTACGTAGCCGCTGGGCAATCGCTAAACGGTACTCGGGCCATTGGCCATTTTTGAGGGCACTGAAAAGCACGGCGCGCTCGTCTTGGTTTTTGTCGATTCTTTGATCGAAGATGTCGGCGATGGCGCGGTCTGCGGGCGACATCAGCGATTTTTCTTCCAGGCGTTTGCTTTGCTCTGCTGCGGCTTGCTGGGCCTTTTTTCGGGCTTCAAGGGCCAGATCAGTTTGCCCCCGACGCTTTTGATCGATGGCCATGGCACCATAGCCCACCGCGGTTTTGGCACCAAAACCCAGCCACTCAAAGGCATGCTTCAAGGCGGCTTCGATCAGTGGCTTCCAGCCCCCGGTCTCGGCAAGGGAATGGTTTCGGCGGCTCAGTAAGGTGTGATCGCAGAAAATATGAAAATCAAATTCTGAGCGGGGCGGCACCGCCAGGAAGTAGATGGGGTTGGGGCTGCCCGAGTCATGTGGCGACATCCCCTTTTGATGATAATGGCTTTGATGAGGGGTCATGACTTCAACCACCAGGGCTTCGCCATTCATTTTCGGAAACACATCCCAAAAGGTCAGTGCTCCGCGCAGTGAGTGGTCCTTGTCCTCGGTGGTGGCTGTTCCAAAGAGGGCGTCGATGGATGAATCATTCCAGCCGAAAGTGTCGCCCCATTCACCACTTGCCAGCTCAGTGGCGGCTTGGCGCAAAACACCTTTCACCCCGCTGCCAGCCAGGTAGGGCAAGCCATAAGGGTTGAGAAAGGCAAAACCATTTTCGAGGGGGTGTTCATTGCCCAAGCCTGTCGAAAAGGGAGCGATTGACACTGCGTCACAGCGCAGGAAATGGCTGCTTTCCAGCAGGGACAGGGCTTGATCTTTTTGGCGACGCCGTAAGGCGTTCAGCAATTCAAGATCATGGGGGCTCAGTTTGCTGGCCTGCTTAAGGGCCTCCTTTTTATTGGAGCTCACCCATGACCAAAAGGGATCAAGGAGTGACAAATACATGCCAAATTTCAGCCCAGGCGAAGCCTGGGTCAGGTCTTGTTTTTGCAGGTATTCAGGCAGTGCGGCCATGGCCATTTTATTTCTCCCCATGGCTGACCGCAGGCGCCATTTGGCGCAGCCAACGTAGCCAGGCAAAGGCTTCGATGGTGATCATTTGAAAGGTGTATGGCGGGGCTTTCATCAGGTCGTTCATGAAGGAGGTGAATTGGGCGCTGGGAAGATTTTGCTTAAACCGTTCATGCAGCCAATTTCGAAGATCCTCACCCAATAATTCGTGGTGAGTGTCTTTGTTGTGGTGAGTGTCTTTGCTGCCTTTTTCGTGCAGAAAAACCAGCACCTGCATCAAGCCACTGTTCATGATGAGGGCCGGCAAGCCTTTGGCGAGGTTCTGGTAAGCGGGCAGGCAAGCGGGCTGGCATTTTTGGCATTCTTGGCAGCATTTCCAGGCATCAGCAGCTCGTTTTTGTTCCAAGGTTTCGACGACGCGTTTGTTCATGATCTCAGCCCTCCACCACTTTAGCGACAACCAAGCCGCGGCCTGTGGTCGCATCGCCGCCAATTTGCAGTAACTTTTGATTCACGAGCAGGCTCATTTTCATCAAAACTTCGTGGGCTGCCAGCGAGTCAGCTTGGGGGTTGCGGGTGGCACTGGCCATCAAGGGCGCCATCAGCAAGGATTCTGGCGGCAAGTTTTCTGTGTAAAACAGCCCTCCTTTTTTGGCTGTCCCGGTTTGCTCGTCGATGCAAACATGCGGCTCTACAACGGTGGCGTGCTCTACAAAGTAGCCAAAATCAGTGTCTGACAGCACCACCAAGTCTCGGGCGAGTTTGGTGCGAAAGAAGTCGTAAGCCTCGCCTTCTGGAAGCGCTCGCTGTGCCAGGTCAGCGCCCAGTGCGGCGAGAGGCTCGGACCGATGAGCGTGGTATTCAAAGGCTTCCAAGTGCAGCTTTGAATCAGAGGAGAGCAGGGCGGTGTGGGTCACCAGGCATTGCTCCTCCTTGACCTCGGGAATCACCCATGGGGCGGTGATGCCCAGAGCCGCCATCAAGCGCTGTGTGCGGGCCAAGGCTTGTGGGCAGGTGGTGTAGACATAGCCCCCCCTCAGGCTACGCACCGGAAACGCCAGCAATTGAGCGTCACCGATACTGACGGCGCCTGCATGCAGGTCGCCACTGGCCGAGGCAGGCGGGCCAAAAAGCAGGTGGATGAGTTTGGGGTCACCGCCCAAGGCCTCAAAGCCGTGGCGCAGTGCGCCCTTGATACCCGACCCAGCAAAACAGGGGTGCTTGGTGTGGCGTTCTCGCTGGATGGGGTTGTCAATGATGCCTATGGCGCTGCCGGCACCAAGGTGTACCGGGCTGATGGCATAGAGGAACAGGGCGGCTTGTCGATCGAACATGGTGCTGACTTTCTTGGGTTTCTTTGGTGAAGGGCTGGTTTTTTGAGAACGGACTACCAAGCGGCAAAGGTGAAACGGTTGAAGCCCTCGGCGCGTCGAGCTTCATGGTGGGGGGTGTCAGCCCACAAGCCCCGGGTGGTAAGCTTGCGAAGCTGTTCGGGTTGGGCTTGCAATTCATCAAGCCAGTACACACTGCCAGCAGGCACTGCTCGAAGGGCTGTTTTGGGCTGTTGACGAGCCAAATCCCAGCCACTCACGACATCCGCCCGGCTCAGGGATGCACAAGCGAGTCGGGCACGCACACCGCCCAGCTCAAAGACGTGGCCCGGCGCGCTGCCTTCAGGCAGCCAGCCTTGTGTAAAAAGGCCCGGTGTTGTCAAGATGATTCGGCAACGACCTTCTTTGGCCATGGCATGCAAGTCAGGTTCAGGGGCACGATAAGCCACCGACTTCAAGGAGGCTGCTCGCCCGTCACCACCCAGCCTGAGCATGCCGCGATGAGGAAGTGTCGCGCCACGCACTGCCGTGATAAAACCAAGCCCCGCCTTGAAGGCAATCGCTTGCGCCGTGAACAATTGATGATCTGCGGCGCGGCGACGCGTGGGGTCCAGCCCGATACCCACTCGTGAATCGATTTTCCAAAGATGACTGGCATGGCTAAGTTGACTCGGTGTCGGTGTCTGGCCGGCCAAGTAGGCCTTCCAGCCTTCATCATTGACCCATATTCCGCCGGCGGGCTTGACACGCTGAGTGCCAGGAAGTACCGGCCACATCGGCAGTGTCGAGGAACTCATCAGCCCGTGCGTGATGGCTTGGGGTTGAATGCGGCTCACGCTGCTGAAATGCCCTTCTTCATCGCGCGTGACGATCAAATCAGCGGGGGCCGCATGCAGGGCGGTGATGGTGCCGTCGTTTTGGCATTGGGCCAAGTCAAAGGCCTCCAGTGTGAAGGTGCCAGGCTGAGATATGGAGCCGATGGATGGATGAACCTCATGACCTTGGGTGAATTTTTCAAAATTCACCCCTTCGTTCGACAACATTTGACTTCTTAGTGCCCCGGCCAGCACACTGGGCCAGGGAGGTACCAAGCTTTCGCCAAAGCTGCCTGGGTCACCAAAGAGCTTGTTGCCGCGCAAAAACAAGACATCAAGGGGTTCAATAAAATGGAATGAAGTGGCTTGCATCATGATGGGTCAGCCTTCGCAACGGGATTCTCGAGCCAAAAACTCGGCAACACTCAGAAAATGCTGAAGCCAGTCGAGCCGATTTTCGCCATCTTTCGGTGGAGGGCGCAGGCTGTCATTGAAGCTCAGATTGGCCAGCCGCTCAGCCAATGAGTCAATCTCGCCTGGGTTGATTGAATGGGAGGTCACCTGACGGCCTATTTGTTGGCTCAGCATGGCTCGGAGCATATTGGGGTCATGGGGTGGCAGGTCTTTCAGCCACTCCAGGGTGTGATAGACGGCACGGCGTGAAACCCCCTCTTTGGCGAGGAAGTCTCGCAGGTCGGTCAGAAGGCGCGCCGGCTCGCCCCACTTCGCGGTGACGCCCACCGCACCGCCAGATCGTTTGACAATACGGAGTGTGAAGGCATCACGACCGCCTCGATTCTTGGCCTCTTGCTCGGCTGTTCGCAGCTCGCGCAGAACCGACGACAACGGTGCCTGGTGGTGGGCCACGACCGCACCGCAACTGGCGGTGGCTTTCTGGCCCATCATGCGCATGATGCGCAGGCCGCCACGCCGTTTGAGCACGGCAAACCCTTTGCTCAATGTCAACCCGTTCGAGCCAAGCTCGCGTTTTTCGCCATCCTGGCTTTGGCCGGCATAGGCGCGGCGCAGGCGCTGCATTGCAGGCAGCAGTTGTGCCACTGGAAGCATGGCCAGCACGTCGTCCCCGCCTGCATAAATCACGCGCCCAAGAAATTCTTCTTCCAACACATACGGCACCACGGTGAGAGAAAAATCATTCAGCGCGGCTGAGATGGCCAAGTGCCGATTGGCCGACACCGCACGTTTGCTATCTCCGTACTCCTTGAGCAAGGCTTCGCACTGTGCATGTTTCTTAAAGAAGCTCTCCACTTCGGGGTGAAAGCTTTCGCAGTAAGTGATCGCGTATTGATCATCGCCAGCAAGCCAGGCCCCCATACGATCGCCGTCCATGAGAATCATGCCGTAATACGTTTCAAGCGAGCCCTGCCCATTGGGGGCCAGTGTCTGTCGTACCCAATGTCGCGCCTGCTCCGCCGAGGCGCTTTCAGCGTCTGTGGTGCTGTCATCGGCTTGGTCAAGCAGGCCAGGCAGCCGGCGTGCCAGATCAATCGCCGGATGCTTTGCATGCTGTCTTGAGAGCCGTCTTGGGAGGGCCACAGCGTTGGCCTGGATGTCTTGCAGTGTCGTGGCCAGTGCCTGGCTTCCGGGAGCCCCTGATTCCAACCAGGCATTGATCTGGTGAGCCAGCGCCATGGTGTGGGTCGACACAACAAAGCGTCGCAAGCTGCCGCCATCGCCGATGGCCTGGCCCACTTTTTCAGCAAACAAGCTCGGCCATAACCTCTTGATGGCCGCCAAAGCTCCAAGATGCTCACCTTGACGAACCCATGCAGCTTGTTTTTTTGCTATTTTCGACCAGAGGGAGTTCTCTCGTTGACCGGGGGGCATCTGGAGGTGCGCACGGTCGATGGTGAGCCATTCGGTTTCATCTGTCAGTGAGCAGCGCCAGCCCTCTTGAGGGATTTGCATGAAACGCCTGCTGGTTTTGGCGGCCGCGAGTGCCCGCTCGGCGAGGTCATGGATGGCTGGGTAAAGCACCCCAGGGTTGGGCGAGAAAAAACTGATGTTTCTTTCCCAAGGCACCTCTTTTTGCAGCACTTTCCAGGCATGACTGGCAAGAAAACCGGCAGGCTGCCCGGCTTTCACACCGAAAAAAGGCGCCATCGCCGCAGACAATTGGGTGGTGTCGAGGTCTCTTTGCTTTTCGGGATCACGGGCTCGAATGAGTGAAAAAGGCACTGCAGCCCAGTGAACCTCTGGAAAACCTGCCAGTTGTTCACGCATTTGCTGGTAGCACGGCAAGCTTTCGTTGTCAGGCACGTTCGCTTCTCTCAGCAAGCGTTGCAGAACCTCATCGCCCAAAGCTGCAAGCCAAGCCCGCACAGCAGCTTCCACCTGTTCAGCCAGTGATCGGGCCTGAGACCGGGGCACAATGGCCACAAAGCGGTTGGGCAAAGCAGCGGCGAACAGGGGGTTGGCGTCTGTGACCTGCTGTGTCCATTCACATTCAGCAAAAAGCGATGTGGGCAGGCCCATTTCCTGGAGCCACAGATCCACCTGCGGAACGCTACGCAACCTTGGAAAAAGAATGGCATCCGGCCCCAGCGCCTCACACACTGGTTTCATGGCCTCCCAAGCCAGGCGTGAGAGCAAGTGGGAGCCGGCCCACAGGTCAGAGGTGGATCGCGCCGCCGCAATAAAGCTCTGCACTGGTCCAATGGCCAGGGTGAGCAGGGCCACTTCTCCGTCAGGGTCGGCGGCGAAGGCCCCAGCGAAGGCAGAGGTCAGGTCAAGGTGATCCCAAATGCTGTGGTCTGGAACCCGGGTGTCTGCAGGCAGCATGGGCCAAAGTGAGCCGAGCTTGCTGGCATCATCGTCTTTGCCAAGTTCGGGGCCAAAACGCCAGCAGGCCAGCATGGTGCGATACCAATCAATTTCGTTTGCAGACGTTCGCTGGATCAGCCTTGAAAAATGACCAAAACTGGATGATTTTAGATCGTCTAAATCAGTATCGGCGAGATTGTCGAGGTTCAACTGTTCACCTGTCAAGGGGTGAATCAGAATGGGCTTTTGAGTCCACCGAACCTGTGCAGCAGATGCGATTTTGATCGACGTGGCACCTGCTTGAATTTCTTCGAGCGGCCATTGCGGGCGGTCCGCCGCAGCAGCCCACCAGTCTGCCCGGCGCACGGTCTCGTAAATGCTTTTGGGAATGCCATGTTTGAACATCGCAGCGTGCATGGCTGGCGCATTGTCAGGGCCTAGGTTGGGCACGTCAATGCGCTTGAAACCCAGCAGGCGGTGCAGCACCTCAGAGGACCCGCCTTCGTGACCGTCTGGGTCGCGAAGCAGAACAAGGGCTTTTTCTGCCGGGTCATGCAGTCGTGCATGGAGTTTGGTTTGCCAAATGAGGTCAGTTTTCATCAGAGTAGGCTCAGGCAGAAAGACGATTTAAATGCTTCAGCGCATCAAGGTGTTGGTGGACGTGAGTCCAGACTTCCTCGAGGATCTTGAATGTGGGTTGGAATTCAGGAGGGGGCTTGCATGGCATGTGGTAGATCAGGCCCTGCAATTGACCCTTGGCCGTGGGCCGAACTTTGAAGCGCAGGGTATTGGGGAGCCGAAGTTTGTCCCGTTTCCAGTCAGACACATCGTGATTCGTCACTGGATATGCCAACCAATGGCGCGGTTCGGCCCGCCCAGAAGGTTTGCCCTTGAATGCAAAGGCGGGCTGGGTTCGCAGACTGATTTTAATTTCAGCCAGCTGCTTCATCACGGCGTGCCAATCGGGCAGATTGTCGGTGTGCCAAATGAGGGGGCCATGCGAGTCACGCCCCAGGGCATGCGGCCAGTCAAGAGTCAGAGCCTCCCGCCAGTCACGAAGCATTTGAGGGAGAAGGGGGACCTTGAGATTGGGGGTTTCTTCGTCTTCAGGGCTCAGGGTCAAGGAGCCCCAGCCATTGCGGCTGCGTCCGCCCAGGGTACCGAAAAAATTGAGCAGGGACAAGGCCTGTTCAAGGCGCCAGCGTTCCTTTCCATCCGGGAAAGCGAGGGCGAGTACAGCATGATGCTTTTCGCCACATGCCAGCGCGGTTTTTGAAGCGTCCGGTTTACTATTAAGGGGGCCAAACCCCAAGTAAAGCTCAGGTTGAACCATCATTGTAGATCCTTTGACGTTCGGATGCTTCACCTTTTTAGTGCCGAAGGCCACCGTCGTCTTCTCTGCTGTGTTCCAGTGGCTCAATCGAATTCGAAGCTGACTTTGCCTTGAGTCTGTCTCATTGCCATCGGCGGCCACGCCAAATAAATCAGCTTCTGTGCGGCGCATGGCGCTGATATCGAATGTGCCTGTTGACGATGCCCAATATGCAACGCGCCACCAGTGCCTGATCAGGGCCTTGATGGCTGGGGTGCGCCATTGCCCTGCCTGCTCGGCGTTGCCTAAAAAAGCTGGCGTATGAAAGCTCATTCGGTAGCGATGTTGAATCATGGTCATTGTTCGTTTTTCCTGGTAAACCCGGCCAAACTCCTCGTGGGCTTGCGTGTCACAAGTCAGAAAGCGAGACACTCAACTCCGAATGATATGAAAGTTTTGAAGAGTTCACTTTTTTGGCAAGCTTGCCAATCCGCGGGGGCATGCAAAATATGGCCACGGGTTTTTTGACCCACAGCCGCGGCTATTTTTTGTCCCCGCTGTGGCGTATCAGGGTGATGGACCTTGCCAGCAATGGCACCGCGTAGCGTTTGTGGCGGTGGGTGCCGCCATCGTCGAAGTACAAGTGGCTACGGCCGGGGTTCAAGCCCGAGGCCAAGGCTCGGCGTAAGCGTGAAACCATCGGGGAGACCTTCGATCCGCTGCAATCGGTGCGTAGTGATTCTTCAATTTTGTCGGGAACACGCATTTCACCGTAGGCGTGGCGTAGGGCACTCAGAACCTCCAAAGCCCAAGCAGGGTCGTGGGCGTCTTTGAGAGGGGCCTGCAAGGGTTCCATGGACTGAATGGCTCGGCTGGCAAGTGCCACATAAAAAGCAAAAGGGGCCGGTTGAAGCTTGATTTTTTTGCCATCGGCAAGCACTTCTCGGCGTGCCAAATGGATACTTAAATGGGCCGGGCCCAACGCCATGTCGGCGCCAGCCACGGTGGCCCCAAAGCCCTCGCGGCCCTCCAGCAATGCCAGCGGAAGGCCCTGTCTGAGCTGAACAAATGGAATCATGGCCAGCCCGATATGAACCTCTGCAGAGCTGATGGTCACCGGCTGGGGCTGAGTCGAGGTGGATTGGGGTACGTGCGTGAACGTGCGCAAACTCAGCGACTCTGGCTGGGGTCGGGGGTACCAAAAATCCGGTGCACTCTCGAAGGGCTCACTGACCAGCACATGCGACAAGCGATCTTGTGAACGTCCAAAAAGCGACAAAACATATCCAGCGTAAAAGCCCATGGTTTTTCGTCCTCCAGCCAAGCTGACATGAAGCGCGCAGTCAGGGTCGGCTGTGAGGGTGCGCACCTGCTTGGTGATTTCGTCGGCCAGCCTGGAGTTGTCATCAGCCGTACGGATGTCCACGAGTGGACGTCCATCGATGGCCTTCACGGTATGAATATGCTTTTCTGTCAACCGGATCCCCGCCAAACCAAAATCACGGCAAAATCGCGCAATGATCCCTGAGTCAGGATCAAGCAGATGTTGGCGGATACGCTGGGCACCCTCTGCGGTGGTAATCACCTCAATGTCGGTCGGAACAAACCGCTCCTCAGCGCTCGACGATACCGCCAGCGCATACAGCGTTTCCGTGATAATTTGAGGGCTGAGGCCAGAAACGGCCAACAAGATGCGACGTGGGTATTTGGCGGGGTTCATGCCCCTGATCGTATCGCGTTCTTTTTGAGGCTGACTTTATCTTGAGCCTCGCGTTTGCCACTCGCAATCGCGCATACGCCCGAAGAACGGTTTATAATACGCATTTAGCCCTTGTAGCTCAGCTGGTAGAGCAGCGGTTTTGTAAACCGAAGGTCACGGGTTCGATTCCTGTCGGGGGCACCAAATGATCAAGCCGGAGGTCTGTTTGTACAGGCCTCTTTTTTTATGGCGCGTCAAAAATCTGCCTTCACCCTGATTCGCAGCCCAAGGGTCGGCCAGCCTGCGTCTTGCAGGGTCTTTTCGATCAGGGGCTGCCAATGGCGCAGCTTCACAGCAACTGCTTGGTTTTTGGCAAGCAGTGTCCAGTGGGTTTCGTCCAGTGGGCCGGCTTGCACATAAGGCAAGAGATGGGGCGGCAAACGGCGGCAAATCTCGTCAAACCGCGCCCGTGACTCATTCAGCCTTTGTCGTAACCGCTGCAATGGCTCACTTCCTGCCAAGGCTTTTTGAATTGGAACCGAATCAGGAATTTGCGGCTTGATGCTCACAGGTTTTCGAGCTCGAGTAATTCGTCAAGGGTCTGGCGACGCCGAATCAAGCGGGGCTGCTCCCCAGGCTCAACCAACACCTCAGGAATGAGGGGTCGGCTGTTGTAAGTCGATGACATGCTGGCCCCATAAGCGCCTGTGTCGTGGAACACAAGTAAATCACCCACCCTGGCCTCGGGCAAATCACGGGGGGAAACCACCCCCCCTTCGAGTTGAGTGAATACATCGCCTGATTCACACAAGGGGCCGGCAACCACGGTTGGGCGCAAGGAGTTGGCACGAATTTCAGGAGCTTGCGGGATGATGCTGATGCCATGATGACTGCCATACAAGGTCGGGCGCATCAATTCATTAAAGCCTGCATCCACCAAGACAAAATGATTCCGGCCCATGTCTTTCACGGCGCGCACTTCAGAAATCAAAACCCCACTTTCTGCCACCAAATAGCGGCCCGGTTCGATTTCGAGTTGCAGAGCATGGCCCACGATATGTTCAGCCCGATGACGGGCCCTGTCCCAGAGCTGAAAGTAGTGCTCGGTGTTCACTTCAGGGTCCCCCGCCTGATACGGGATAGACAACCCCCCCCCTGCTGAAAGACCTTGAATATCATGACCTTGAGAATGTACAGCTTGCACCAAAGACACCATAGATTCGCAAACCTCGGCCAGGTGAGCATAGTCTACCCCTGAGCCAATATGCATGTGCAAGCCAAGCAGTGATAACCCATAGTGCCGCACGGTGGCCAGAGCATCAACAAGGTCAGTATGCCAAATGCCATGCTTGCTGTGCTCTCCACCGGTGTTGGTTTTATTGCTGTGGCCATGGCCAAAGCCTGGATTGATCCGCAACCAGACTGGATGAGCTGGTGCCAGGTCACCGATTTGCCGCAACATATCGATTGAGCCGGCATTGACAGGAATACGATCGGCCACAACGCGCTTGAGGGTCGGGCGGTCAATCAGATCGGCAGTGAACACAATCTCTGCATGCAGAGGGTCGGCGTTGAGGCCCAGACCTGCACGTTGAGCGCGCTCGATTTCACCCAGGGAGACAGCATCAACCACCACCCCCAAAGTGTTCATGAGCCGCAAAATATGCAGGTTGGAGCACGCTTTTTGAGCAAATCGAATGGTGTCAAACGCTTGGAGTTGAGCGACGCGACGCTGAATGCTTGTTGCATCATAAACCCAGGTGGGGGTGCCAAATTGCCTGGCAAAGTCAAGCAGTTGAGAGTTGGAAAACGGGTTCATACGGCAATAGACGCAAAGAGATCATGACACATGGGGAGCTTGTCACAAAAGGGCTGAGGAGGCATTGATGCAAATTTTGCCTGCGCGAACTTGCATTTCTGGGATGATGTCATGCTTTTCTGATATCTCCAGGAGCCGACATTGGACGTGATCGTTTTATTGAAAGCAGCACTGATGGGTTTGGTCGAGGGCTTGACCGAGTTTTTGCCTATTTCCAGCACAGGACACCTGATTTTGGTCGGCTCGCTCCTTGATTTTACGGGCGAAAGCGCCAAGGTTTTTGAAATTGCGATCCAATCAGGGGCGATGTTGGCCGTGATGTGGGAGTATCGGCAGCGTTTATGGGGCACTTTCCGGGGCTTGCGCCATGATCCAGTGGCTCAACGATTTGCAGGCAATCTGCTGATCGCTTTTGTGCCCGCGGCCATCATGGGGTTGGCCTTTGGAAAACTCGTCAAAACCTACTTGTTTCATCCTGTGCCTGTGGCCATCGCTTTTATTGTAGGGGGTATCATCATTTTGGTCGTTGAACGTTTGCACCAAAATCGCTATGGCTGGCGAGATCAATCGGGGGAGCGCCTGGCCCGCATCATGAGCGTTGACGATATGCGACTGAAGGATGCTTTGCTTGTGGGCTTGGTGCAATGCTTGGCCCTGATTCCTGGCACCAGCCGTTCAGGGGCCACCATCATTGGCTCGATGTGTTTTGGTTTTTCTCGGCAGTGTGCCACCCAGTTCAGCTTTTTCCTGGGTATTCCGACCCTCCTGGCAGCCGGGAGCTATTCCCTCTTGAAACATCGTGAAACTCTGCAATTGGTTGATTTACCAATGTTTTTGCTAGGGGCGGGCGTGGCGTTTTTCAGTGCCCTTTTGTGCATTCGCTGGTTAATTCGCTATGTTTCTACCCACAATTTCACGGTATTTGCCTGGTACCGCATCGTGTTTGGTGGCCTGGTTTTGTGGACGGCTTGGGCTGGTCTGGTTGAATGGAAAGCCTAAGGGGGTGATGGCTGCGCGGAAATCACCCCCTCGTTCACGGGTTTGAGAGTGTTTCCCCTCTTGACGCCCTGCCTGCACTTGGTCTAATTAAAGGCTTTGCATAGCAGTTCAAAAGAGTCCGCATGAGCTTGCCATCTTTTCCCTTGCCAGGTCAGTCGATCAAGAATAGCAAACAAAAAATTGCCGAGGTTATTCAATCGCACGCGCCTCAAGAGATCCTTTTCAAGGCCGCCAGGGAGAGTGCCCGCCGCCAAAACCAGCCCGTCAGAGTCATCTTGCCCGTTGACGGGCCAACGTACCACGCATTCAAGGGCTCGGTACCAAGCCCGATGAATCCGAGTCTGGATGTCTTTATGATCAACGCCCCAGCCGAAATCAAAGGACCAGGCAACCACAAACCAAGCATTGGCCAAGCCCTGGCTGATGTGGGTTTGCAGCCAGTTTGGACAAATGGCGGTGGTGGGGCCATTTACCTTGTCCCCAATGACAAAAAGGGCGGGGCCTTGTATGCCAAGGCTTTATTTCAAACTGTGGCCCAACCCCTGTTTGGACTGGACCGATCCCTCATTCCCCCAGGCGCCAGTGCCGAGTTTATCCAAGGCCTTGGGGACGCCTATCGGGGCCAATCAACGCTCAATGTGCTTGGTGGGGTGAATCAAGGTGTTTCTGTGATGGGAGGTCTTGGCGGGCCCGCGGCAAAATTTGTTGCGGGTCGCAACATAAGAAAATTGCCGTGGGACGGCCGTCAAAAGATTGACCCAAAAACAGCAACGATGAATGTCAAGGTGATCTCAAAAGAAATCATACCGAAAACTCCATCAACTGCTGAAAAAGCTCCTTTTTCCCCTGAATACAAACTTTCGCGCAGTGTACGCTCTCGGCTCCCTGAGCCCATTTTGATGGAGGGGGTGCCACATGATTTGGT
>JBEIRS010000100.1:0-5664 GCA_040375795.1 Methylibium sp. | reverse complement strand
TCGTTGTACATTTGAAAACCAACCTCCATCAGGTTGCCACTTTGGTTTTCACCCAAAACCTCGCCCGCGCCGCGGATTTCCAGGTCGTGCATGGCCAGATAAAAGCCCGAGCCCAATTCTTCCATGTCTTGAATGGCTTGCAAACGCTGGGCCGCCTGCTTGCTCAGGCCCTCGACATCAGGAACCAAAAGGTAAGCATAGGCTTGATGGTGCGATCGACCCACACGCCCCCGCAACTGATGCAGTTGCGCCAGACCAAACTGATCGGCACGGCTGATGATGATGGTGTTGGCGCTGGGAACATCGATTCCGGTTTCGATGATGGTTGAACACAGCAGCACGTTTTGGCGCTGCGCGACAAAGTCGCGCATGACTTTTTCGAGCTCACGTTCGGGCATCTGGCCGTGAGCCACCGCAATTCGAGCCTCTGGCAGCAAGGACTGCAAGGCAGTGCGCCGGTTTTCGATGGTGTCGACTTCATTATGGAGAAAGTAAACTTGGCCGCCTCGCTTAAGCTCGCGCAAAGCCGCCTCACGCACCGTGTTGTTGTTTTCTTCTCGCAAGAAGGTTTTGATGGCCAGCCGCCGCTGGGGGGCGGTGGCGATCACGCTTAAATCACGCAGGCCTTCGAGGGCCATGCCGAGGGTGCGCGGGATGGGGGTGGCGGTGAGCGTCAAGACATCGACCTCCGCCCGCATTGATTTCATCGCCTCTTTGTGTCGAACGCCAAAGCGATGCTCTTCATCAATGATCAGGAGCCCCAATCGTTTGAATTGGATGTCGGGACTGAGCAGTTTGTGGGTGCCCACCACGATGTCGATGGTGCCATCCGCCAGCCCTTCCAGGGCGGCTTTGATTTCTTTGGGGGCACGAAAACGCGAAACCTCAGCCACTTTGATGGGCCATGGTGCAAAGCGATCAACAATGTTTTGATAATGTTGTTCAGCCAGCAAGGTGGTGGGTGCCAACATCGCCACTTGCTTGCCTCCGATGACCGCCACAAAAGCCGCCCGCAAGGCGACTTCCGTTTTACCAAAGCCAACATCCCCGCAAATCAGCCGGTCCATTGGCCGAGGGCTGATCATGTCCTGGATCACCGCATGAATGGCTGCTTTTTGATCGGCCGTTTCCTCAAAGCCAAAGCTTGTGGCAAAGGCTTCATAATCTTGAGGAGAATAGCGAAAGGCATGGCCTTCCCGTGCAGCCCGGTGGGCGTACAAGTTCAACAGCTCGGCTGCCGTGTCGCGCACCTGCTCAGCCGCTTTGCGTTTGGCCTTTTCCCACTGGCCTGAGCCTAAACGGTGCAATGGGGCTTCTTCCGGGCTCACCCCCGTATAGCGACTGATTAAATGCAGTTGAGCCACGGGTACATACAGCGTGGCTTGGTCCGCGTACTCGAGATGCAAAAATTCACTGGGGCCAAGTTCGGCTTCGGCGCCTGTGGCAAGCTGAATCAATTTCAGCCCCACATAGCGCCCAATGCCATGATTGGCATGCACCACAGGGTCACCCACCTTGAGCTCAGAAAGGTCTTTGATGAGCGCATTGACATCGCTGGCTTGCTCTTGTTTGCGTCGCCGGCGGGCCGTCGGGCTGCTGGCGAAAAGCTCGGTTTCAGTCACGAGGCACACCCCAGGCGTACCGGCCTGTGGTTGCCAGATGAAGCCCTCAGCCAAGCATGCAGCAGTGATGGCCACACGATGCGGGCTTTGAAGAAATTCGTTCAGCGAAGCAACGCTCGGTGCTTCAATATGATGTTCCCGCAGCATGTCGAGCAGGCTTTCCCGTCGCCCCTGACTTTCAGCGATCATCAAGGTACGATCAGGGCTTTGTTCGAGATGCTGTTGGAGTTTGTGCAACGGTTCACTGGTGCCACGATCAACATGGAGCGCTGGAAGGGGCCGGGCCCAATTCACGTCACTGGTGCCCCGAATCATCAGGGTGGCATGGCTCCCTGCACGCACGAAAAATTCTTCCGGCGACAAAAACAAAGCGCCTGGCGGTAAAATGGGGCGTTCCGGGTCATGTTGTAAAAATCGATGCCGCTCGCGGGTATCACGCCAAAATCTTTGCAATACCTCGTCCATGTCGCCGTGCAAAACCAAGGTGGCTTGTTCGCCAAAATAATCAAACACAGAGGCTGTGTCATCAAAGAACAGCGGCAGGTAATATTCCATCCCAGCGGTTGCCATGCCGCTGGCCATGTCTTTGTAAATGCGCGATTTACTCGGATCACCCTCTAATTGCTCGCGCCAGCGGGCCCGAAACGCATGGCGAGCAGATTCATCCATCGGGTATTCACGGCCCGGCAACAATCGCACGTCAGGCACCGGATACAGGCTGCGCTGGGTGTCGGGGTCAAAAGTGCGAATGCTGTCCACCTCATCGCCAAATAAATCAACCCGGTACGGTACAGGTGACCCCATCGGAAAGAGGTCAATCAGGCCCCCACGCACGGCATATTCGCCCGGAGACACCACCTGAGTGACATGCTGATAACCCGCAAGCACAAGCTGGCTTTTGAGAGCAGCCTCATCGAGCTTTTGTTTTTGCCGGAATTCAAAGGTGTAAGCCGCCAGAAAACTCAAAGGCGCCAAGCGCACCAAAGCCGTTGTTGCTGGCAGTAACACAACATCCACGTGACCCCGTTGAATACGCCAAAGCGTAGACAGCCGTTCAGAGATCAAGTCCTGGTGGGGTGAGAAAGTATCGTAAGGCAGTGTTTCCCAGTCAGGAAAGACTGCAATTTGCAAACTCGGTTCAAAGAAAAGAAGCTCTTGTTCGAGGCGCTGGGCATCGGCGGGTTCAGCGACCACGATGGCCAAGAGGCATTTGTGCTGTTTTCGTGTCAGGGCAAAATGAGCCAACAGCAAGGCATCCGAAGAGCCTACAGAGCGGGGCAGAGTGTAGCGTTTGCCCGGAGCAATGAATGGAAGATCCATGAAAAATAAGCGGTGAGTTGAATTTGACGGGTCAGTGGCCCATCATCTCACCGTAAAAGGTGCCAGGAAGAAATTGAATTATCCTGGAAACCTTTCCTTATCGCACACTGCAACATGGAATCAGGCGCATCAAAAAGCTCATCAAGCCATGATGCGCCAGGGGTTTTTGGGCTTAAAAGTGCTCCCAATCCCCATCGTTTGAGGTCTGACTGACCGGGCCTGGTGAGGCAGGCACTGGGCTTGACGTGGGTTTGCTGATGGCTTGATTGCTCATTTTCACGGCTGCTGGGGCCGGGCTTGGCGCTGTTTGTTTTTCAGTATGAGCTGAGGGGCTGAGTGGCGGTGGTGCTGAGGCCCTCATGGGGGGGCGATTTTTGCCTTGAATGGCCTTGGCCGGGCTTCGACGAGGTGTTGCCTTGGCCGCTGTAGTTGGCTTGGGAGCAGCTGAAGGGTGGGACGCGATTGGCATTGAAGAATCTTCACCTTTGTGCGCAACGTGGCTGGGGTTTTTGGGCTCATGAAGCACGTGCCCGCCCAGGTTAAACGTTCCCAAAAGCTGAGCCAATCGTTTGGCTTGATCGCGCAGGCTTTCCGCCGCAGCGGACCCCTCCTCAACCAAGGCCGCGTTTTGTTGAGTCATTTGATCCAGTTGAACCACCGAGGTATTGACTTGGCTGATGCCGCTGCTTTGCTCTGAGGCCGCCGCACTGATTTCACTGATAATATCAGACACACGCTGGACAGAAGTCACGATTTCCTTCATCGTGCTGCCCGCATCTTCGACCAAACGAGACCCCATCTCAACCCGCTCAACGCTGGCCCCAATCAGAGATTTAATTTCCTTGGCGGCTTCTGCGGATCGACCTGCAAGGCTGCGGACTTCGCTGGCCACCACGGCAAAACCCCGCCCTTGCTCGCCAGCCCGCGCCGCCTCAACCGCTGCATTCAGGGCCAAAATATTGGTTTGAAAGGCAATGCCATCAATCACGCCGATGATGTCTGAAATTTTCTTTGAGCTGGTATTGATTTCGTCCATCGTGCTCACCACTTGCGAAACCACCTGCCCGCCCCGTGCGGCCACTTCTGCGGCACTGGATGCCAATTGATTGGCTTGGCGCGCATTGTCGGCACTTTGCTTGACATTGTTGGTCAGCTGGTCCATTGACGAAGTGGCCTGCTGAAGGTTCGATGCCGTTTGCTCGGTACGATGCCCCAGGTCTTGATTGCCACTGGCAATTTGCACGCTTGCAGTAGAGATGTGATCTGTGGATTGGCGAATGTTTCCTACGAGTTGGCGCAACGATTGCTGCATGGAGCCCAAGCTGCTCAATAGCTTTCCAATTTCATCACGAGATGATGTTTCAATGGGGGTGGAGAGATCGCCAGAAGCAATTGCCTGGGTGGTTTGAATCGCTTGTTGCAAGGGCCCTTGAATGGATCGGGTGACAGATCGGATCAAGAAAGCTCCCAAACCAATTCCAAAAACCACCAAGCTGAGCATCACCCACTGCGCTGTATGAATCTTTGTAGAGTAACTTCCTGATTCTTCTGCCAAAGATTCTTTTTGATTTTTCTGCCATTGCTCCAAAGCAGCGATATACGACTTGGCCACCGGTAAGAGTTTGCTTTTGATTGCCTCGTCTGAGGCACTGGCGCCGGAGAGTTTCAGTACGTCACCATGTTGAGCCATGTAAGCCTGGTGGCGCTCGGTGATCGTGTTGAGCAGGTTTTTGTCTGTCAACGAGGTGAGTGAAGTTTGTAAGTCTTTTGTGATAACGCTGATGCGATTGGCTGTGTTTTTGATTGATGTGGCGAAATGCTTTCGTGTTTCTGAGGCATCTGGGGCCATCAAGAAGGCGATGCTGTGAGACAGATGCAGTTCAGTTTGTTGCTGCCATTCGGCTGTCAAGGCAATGCTGTGAGACGTTTCCTGGGCTGTTTTTTGATTTTTCAATGTGTCTTCGAGCTGCATATAAGACAAGGCAAGAAGAACCACCATAAAACTCCACACCAGGGTAAATGCCAAATTCAACTTTTGATTGATCGAGAAATGATGGAATATCATGAAAAACCTCAATGGTGATTGGCTTGTATGGTTGATCATCAATGAACGCTCATCGCGTCCACCAAGCCCATTTCTGGGCTGCTCATCAGGCTCTCGATATCCATCAAAATCAACATCCGATCATTGACAGAACCAATCCCAGT
Source organism: Methylibium sp. (assembly GCA_040375795.1). Classification (GTDB taxonomy): domain Bacteria; phylum Pseudomonadota; class Gammaproteobacteria; order Burkholderiales; family Burkholderiaceae_C; genus CANHBY01. The sequence goes on along the minus strand of JBEIRS010000100.1, from coordinate 514 downwards.
GATGTGTTGGGTATCCACAGTGCTGTTCATGGAAGGAGCTGTTTTGATTGATTCGCCATTTAATTCCAAAACATCTGAAACCGAATCAACGACAGCCCCCACCACCCGTCCTCGAACATTTAAAACAACCACCACAGTAAAGCTGTTGTATTCCGTATTGGTGCAGCCAAGTTTGATTCGCAAATCCACAACCGGCACAATCACACCGCGCAAATTCACGACACCTTTGACATAACTGGGGGCGTTGGCAATTCGCGTTGGGGCCTCATACGAACGAATTTCTTGAACTTTAAGGATGTCGATTCCGTATTCTTCATGCCCCAGTCGAAAGGTCAAAAATTCACCACCTGAGCCAATCTTGTGGGGGCGTGATGCCGAAGGCGTGGCAATGACAGTTTCCATCGGTGAAATCCTTTCAGAAGTTCGGTGGTATCCCGCAGGGGGCGAACGAGTACCCTGTGAGGGCTTTTTTTTGCAAGATCAACCAGTATTGAAGTGTCAACATCAGAAAACC
>JBEIRS010000236.1:0-2747 GCA_040375795.1 Methylibium sp. | reverse complement strand
GAAGCAAAGCTCCAAACCCGCAGATGAGCCTTGTCACCAATTTCATTTGCTCGAACATAGCACCCTCCTTTGAAAAAATGATCAACTGATGGCTTGTTAAGCTTTCAAGCCCAGTGTCGTGTCAACGCAGAAAAATCAAACTTTTTGCTTACGGCTTATCAGGACATATCTGAATTGATACAACACCAGGCTCAACACCGCGATGTCATGTGTTATCGGTCAAGCATGTGAGATCTTAAAGTTATGGGTTTTTTATCAATGCGTTAAAAGGGCACTAAAACCAGCCCATTTGGCGTGAAAATTTTCTCTTTCCTCTTTTGGCGAGGGCTTGGTGCGGATACTTTCTCCTTCTCCTTTGAAAGGGTAGCGCCCGGGATAACCCGAATAAAATGTTGACAAAAATGCTCGGTGTTTGCTAAAGTTGAGTTTAATTGTCGGTTTTTATGTACCAGTGCTCAACCAAGCCTGTTCATCCATCCGACCCCCTACCCACACACATCCGTGCCAGTGTTCATGCCTCGATCCAGGAGAACAACATGCGTTTGACCACCAAGGGTCGTTTTGCCGTCACCGCCATGATCGACCTCGCTCTTCGCGAAGGTTCCGGGCCGGTGGCCCTGGCGGCCATCAGTGACCGCCAGCATATTTCACTGTCCTACCTTGAACAGCTGTTTGGCAAATTGCGTCGCAACCATTTGGTCGAAAGCACCCGGGGTCCCGGCGGAGGCTACACTCTGGGCCGAAAAGCCTCGAATATCTCTGTCGCTGACATCATCCTGGCTGTTGATGAAGCTCTTGATGCCACGGGTTGTGGCGGCAAAGAAAACTGCATGGGCGAAGATGCCGGCCGCTGCATGACCCATGATTTATGGGCGAGTCTGAACGCCAAAATGATTGATCACCTTCATTCCATTACTCTGAAAAATCTGGTGAATGAACAACTCGCCAAAGGTCTGTGCATTGAGAACCAGGCTTTCAAAAAAGGCATTTCCTCACAGCCAGTGCTCAAACCAATCAAAATCACGGCACCCAATTCTGTATTTGCTTTGGGCTCATCTTTGGGTGAATTGAATGGCAAGTAAGCTTATTGACCTTTTTATGCTCTACCCTGCCCTCTCCATTCTTTCTTTCAATTCGTTTTTTTCTTCCGCATCATGACACCCCATTTTCCGATTTACCTCGATTATGGCGCCACCACACCGGTTGATCAGCGGGTTGTCGACGCCATGATTCCCTGGCTCCGTGAGCACTTTGGCAATCCAGCATCCCGCAGCCATGCCTGGGGCTGGGAAGCCGAAGAAGCAGTCGAAACAGCCCGGGGCCACGTGGCCGCACTGGTCGGCGCAGACCCACGTGAAATCGTCTGGACCTCAGGGGCCACCGAGTCCAACAATCTGGCTCTTAAAGGTGCTGCTCATTTTTATCGCAATCGTGGAAAGCACCTGATCACCGTCAAAACCGAGCACAAAGCTGTTCTAGATACCCTGCGCGAGCTTGAACGCCAAGGGTTTGAGGTCAGCTACCTTGATGTACAGCCCGATGGTTTGCTTGACCTGAACAAATTCAAAGATGCACTTCGTCCAGACACTATTTTGGCGTCTGTCATGTTTGTGAATAATGAAATCGGCGTCATTCAAGACATTGCCGCCCTGGGCCAGCTCTGCCGCGAGCGTGGTGTGATTTTTCATGTCGATGCGGCTCAGGCCACCGGAAAAATTCACATTGATTTGGCCAGCCTTCCCGTTGACCTGATGAGCTTGGCTTCACACAAAACCTATGGCCCCAAAGGCATCGGCGCCCTTTACGTGCGGCGCAAACCGCGTGTTCGCCTAGAAGCCCAGATGCATGGTGGGGGGCATGAACGTGGCATGCGCTCAGGCACCCTCGCCACCCATCAAATCATTGGCATGGGCGAAGCTTTTCGCATTGCCCAAGCTGAAATGGCGACCGAAAATGAACGTGTCCGAGTGCTCCAACGCAGGCTTCTGGATGGTTTGGCCTCCATTGAGGCAACCTTTCTGAATGGCCACCCGACCCAACGCATTCCACACAATGTGAATATGTCTTTCAACTTTGTGGAAGGTGAATCTTTGATCATGGGGATCAAAGGCATCGCCGTTTCCTCAGGGTCGGCCTGCACCTCTGCAAGCCTTGAGCCAAGCTATATACTGCGGGCCTTGGGCCGAAGTGATGAATTGGCCCATTCCTCTTTACGGATGACAATTGGGCGCTTCACCACCATCGAAGAAATTGATTACGTCGTCACCACCCTGCAAGACCGGGTCTCCAGACTGCGTGAACTCTCCCCTCTCTGGGACATGTTCAAAGAAGGTATTGATCTCAACACCATCCAGTGGGCTGCCCATTGATTCTCAAGGAAACCAATATGGCATACAGCAAACAAGTCATTGAGCATTATGAAAACCCACGCAATGTGGGTACCCTCGACAAAAGCGATCTCAGCGTCGGAACCGGCATGGTCGGTGCACCTGCTTGTGGAGACGTGATGAAGCTTCAAATTAAAGTCAATCCCGCCACCGGCCTCATTGAAGACGCCAAGTTTAAAACTTACGGCTGTGGCTCGGCCATTGCCTCAAGTTCACTTGTGACTGAATGGGTCAAAGGCAAGTCCCTCGATGAAGCCTTGGCCATCAAAAACACCCAGATTGCACAAGAGTTGGCCCTTCCTCCGGTCAAAATTCACTGCTCGATCCTTGCCGAAGATGCCATCAAGGCGGCCATCAATG
>JBEIRS010000081.1:0-6233 GCA_040375795.1 Methylibium sp. | reverse complement strand
TAGCCACGGCATCAGGTTTGATGATAGACAGGGTACGTTCAATTGCCATTTTTAAACTCCAAAATCAACAAGGGGTAGGAATTTTCTAATTTTAGCGCGGCATCGGGCCAAGAAACATTCAGCGCCCCCGTTTTCCACCACCAAAATGCCCCCCCCCCCTTTTCCACCAGATCGGACTTTGCGATGAAAAGCCTCAGCACCAATGTAGGCAACTGATGTTTGTAGAGGATCTGGCTCACGTGGGCCACCTTTCTTGTGGCTCGGTACGGGGCCACTTCCACCCGAACCAAAGCCACCGCCACCATACTGGAACCCTCGCCCTCCAGCGGGTGAACGAGGTTTGCTTACAAAACGTTTGTCAAAGGTTTGTTCTAATGGGTTGGGGATGTCACGGGGGTCAAAGTCATCGTCGACATCCTGCTGGCCATGCTGTCGTGGTGCCTGGCGTGATGGCGAACGATCGTAGCCTCGATCAGGCAAGCGGCCCTTGGCGTCGAAACCTTGGGGCTTTGGATGGCGTGGATTGCGACCACTGCTGCGCGCTTCCTTGCTGTCTCGCCCTTCACGTTCTTTCCGGGGGGGCCTTGGCCCAGCCAATTGTCGAATCAGCTGAACATCTTGAGTGCTGAGATCTACCCACATCCCGCGCTTGAGCCCCCTGGGCAAAACCACAGTGCCATAACGAATGCGAATCAGGCGGCTGACCGTCAAACCCACTGCATCGAAGAGCTTACGAACTTCACGATAACGCCCCTCGGTAATGACAACGCGATACCAGCGATTGACGCCTTCGCCCCCCCCCTCATCGACCGATTTGAAACTGGCCATCTGCCCGTCAATTTGGACGCCTGCCAGCAGCTTGGCCTTGGCTTCTGGCTCAAGTGTTCCCAGGACACGCACAGCGTACTCACGCTCTACGCCAAAACGAGGGTGCATGAGTTGATTGGCCAAATCACCCGAGTTTGTAAATAAAAGGAGACCTTCAGTATTGAGATCCAGGCGGCCAACAGACTGCCACTTGCCTTTTGCCAAACGAGGCAAGCGACGAAACACGGTGGGGCGCTGCTGAGGGTCATCGTGAGTCACCACTTCGCCAGCCGGTTTGTGATAGGCCAAAATGCGTGGCGATGGAGGAACAATACTGAAGCGGATGGGCTTGCCGCCAACGCTGATCTGGTCACCCAATGAAATACGCTGCCCCACATGAGCAGGGTGTCCGTTGACGGTAATTTGACCATCAGCAATCATTTGCTCCATGTCTCGGCGCGAGCCAACCCCCGCCTGAGCCAGCACCTTCTGGAGCTTGGGCGCCTCAGGATCGGGCAGGAGCACACGCTTGGCGGGCAAAGGCGGCAATTCTGTAGAGCCCACATCAAATTCACCCAATAAAACTTGAGAAAACACCTCTTCGACATCCACAGGTTCCGGCCTGGGAGCACGGTTTTCCATTTGGGGCTCCTGCTCATCTATGGTGTCATCAACATCAGAGAGCCCATCAGATTCAGAAATTTCAAGCTTGGTCAAAGCCAGAGCCTGGGGAGCAGGCTGACAAATCGTTTCAGTGGACGCAAGGGGGAGAACCTCTGAAGTCACTGCCATGCTGGCCTTTTTGCTGCGGCGACGCGGTCGATCTACAGAGGCTGTATTTTGGGAGTCATCAGGCTTTGAAAATACCGCTGGAGCCAAATTTGACTGCACACTTTCAGGCGCAGAAGATACAAGGCCCTCGCCCGGGGTATTCATGACAGGCTGACGCACTCTCGGGCGTCGAGCAGGCTTGGCAACAGGCTCTGGGGGATCAATTACGGAGGATTCGCCCGCTTGAGGGATCAGGGTTTCTTTGGTGGTCATGGTCTTTGCCATCCAGAATGTGCAACGAAAGTGCGCACGGTTCTTTTCCTGCCCCGAACCGTCTTCCAGACCGAATTCGTCTCTGACAGGCGTTACTTTCCCGGCTGCACCCAGAACCATTCCAGGTGCAGCGCCGCCGTTACCGGACGGGCTTGTCATGGGTAGGGCCATGTCGGTGGCCAACCGCTTCAGATTCAGTGCTGCGTGACGGCCAAGATCATGGTCTCAAGCACAATCAAGGCCAGATCAATCACGGTCATACAGGATCAATACCTCGTTTTACAATGACACACTAAGCACCGGCACATCGATTGAGCCCAGGTGTTCAGTGTTTGTGGAAAGGGAGGGAGACAAAGGGTTGCTCAATGCCTTTGGTGGCGTGCCAGCCTCAGAGCCTAAAAGGCGGAATGACCCAGGTGCCTGGGATGAACCCTGGTCAAGGTTGGCGCCGGAATGCTCATCCAAAGATGTTGGGGCCACCGATTCTGCCAGCGCCCCAAGGGCCTCCAAGGCAACCCGGTTTTCAAGAGGCGGCAGTTCAGACAATCGGCTCAAACCCAAGTCATCAAGAAAGTGCTTGGTGGTAGCCAGCAAGGCCGGTCGACCCGGAGAGTCCCGGTGACCGATCACCTCAATCCAATTTCGATCTTCAAGTTGCTTAATGACTTGAGTGCTCACCGCCACGCCGCGAATATCTTCGATATCACCACGAGTGAGCGGCTGACGATAAGCAATGATGGCGAGAGTTTCAAGAACGGCTCGAGAGTATTTGGGAGGTTTTTCAGGGTGAAGCCGATCCAGGTACTCCCGCATTTCAGGACGAGTTTGAAACCGCCACCCAGAGGATAGAGACACCAGCTCAATGTATCTTCCCTGCCAGTCTTGTACCAGTTCATCAAGCAAGGTGCGGAGCTTATCAGGACCGATCTGATCAGCAAAAAGGGCTGTCATGTCTTTGGTCGACATCGGCTCACGGGCACATACCAGTGCGGCCTCAAGGACATGCTTGGCATCCTGGGTGTTCATGCGGTGCAGGTTTCCTTCGCTGGACATGGCAGACTTAAAAAATGCGTTCTGGAGGTTTTCACCTGGCAGAATTGTGGGCCATGTGTTGCTTTTTGTTTCACCGTTTTTCCATCCTGAAAAGGGGATGTAACTTGTACTAAATACATTGGGGTTGTTGGAGACTGAATGCAAGAAGCCGCACGAAAATCGACAACTGCTGCCTTTGCTCACCATGCTTTCATGGCCCATGGTCCATGGCGGCCTGATTGATTATTCTTTGAGCCCTTGACTGGCAATTGTGCAAACAGTTTGGCATCAGTTGATCGATGGGAACTTCAGGAAATTTTGCGAAATTTACCTTGGAGCCTGGGCAACGTCCATTTTGGATGATCACACCGTCTAAAAACGGAGATTGCGAGCCGGATTTTGCAGAATTCTATAGAAACCTTTATACGCCCTAATCATACCCTTACTCTATGAGGAATGACAATGATATTTGTCACCTTGACGTTGCTTTTCAAAAGGTGCCGGAAACGATTTGTTCGATTTGTTGCCATGCAAAATTAAAATCATTGGGGGGCTGGACTCTCCAAATACATTGTTTCCCACTCCAGGGATGCCAAAGTTCAAGCCTCTCGGCATGCAGAGCTTGGCGCACCAATCCCAAAGCAGCTTGGCCGCCGTAAATGGTATCTGCCACCAAAGGCATCCCCTTGCTGGCCATATGGACACGAATCTGGTGAGTGCGCCCCGTGTGCAAAGTGCAGCGAACCCCAGTGAATGCCTCGGTCAACATCAAACGATCGACATCTGTTCGAGCGGACTTTCCACTGTTAACTATCGCCATTTTAGTTCTTGAGCGGGGGCTGCGACCAATCGGCGCGTTGACTTCCATACGCGCTGCGGGCATCCGCCCATGTGCAATCGCCAAATACTGCCGATGAACCTCGCGGGCGGCAATGGCACGCACCAGCGATGTCACGGCCAGATCAGTCTTACCCACCACCATCAAACCTGAAGTATCTTTGTCAAGCCGATGAACGATGCCAGCGCGAGGCAAGAACCGTGCATTGTCATGATGCGCCAGCAAGCCATTCATCAAGGTTCCTGTCCAGTGCCCGGCCCCTGGATGCACAACCAACCCGGCAGGCTTATTCAAAACCATCAAGTGATCATCCTCATGGAGAATATCTAGATCCATCGGCTCAGGATGAAAGGCGACACTTTGTGCGGGAGGAACAATATCTACCCTGATTTGCTGTCCAGCACTGAGCCGACGCGATGAACTGGTCTGAACCTCACCATCAATTTGCACATGAGCAGATTCAATCAAGGTTTGCAAATAATTGCGGGAGAATTCACTCAAACAAAGGGCCAAAAACTTGTCAAGCCGCATGCCATGTTGGGCGCGATCCACCACGATAATTTCTTGCTCCTGCAAGAGGGAAGCCTCTTCATCCGGAAAAATTTCAACTGCATCCAGCGGTTCTTTATAATGTTCCACTACTTTTGCTCCAAAACTGTAGTTTGCGCTCTCACTCTTGGGCTCTTGCCTCATGGCCTTCAAAATTCACCACCTGTCATTCACCTTCGCACTGACTATATTGGGCGGGTGCGCCTCTGTCGCTACCGATGAAACCACCGCATGGGGCACCGAAAAGCTGATGGCCGAGGCCCGTGAAGAAAGCACTGCTGGCAACTATGAACGGGCAATTAAACTTTATGAAAAATTAGAGGGCCGGGGGGTGGGTACACTGGTTTCCCAGCAGGCCCAAATTGAACGATCGTACCTGCTTTATAAAACAAATGACAAAGCCCAAGCACTTGTCATCCTTGAGCGTTTTATCAAATTGCACCCTACCAGCCCTGCGCTCGATTACGCACTGTATTTGCAAGGCTTGATCCACTTTAATGACAATCTTGGCATTTTGGGAAATTTTGTCAAACAAGACCTCGCCGAGCGCGATCAGCAAGCATCGCGTGACTCGTATCAGACTTTCAAACAACTGGTAGAGCAATTCCCGCAGTCCAAGTATGCTCCTGATGCAGTGGTTCGTATGAACTACATTCTCAACTCACTGGCCGCCCATGAAGTGCATGTTGCCCGTTATTACTTCATGCGTGGCGCATACGTGGCCGCGGCAAACCGAGCGCAGCAGGCCATTGAAGAATTCTCAAATTCGCCCTCCAGTGAAGAAGCCCTGGCCCTTTTGGTGGCTAGCTATGACCGATTGGGCTTGCGAACATTGCATGATGATGCGCAAAGAATCTTGAAAAAAAATTTTCCTCAAAGCCGTTTTCTTTCGGGTGAGCAAATCATTATTCAACCCCCAAGGGGCTGGAAAATCTGGTAAAGATCATTAAGCCATCCGCTTACCTCTGTGCTGCCAAAAATTCACAGAGCACTCGCCTGCGCGAGCTAATGAGGGTCACTTGGGTGGTCAAGCAATCTTTGTCAGGATATGCCTGACACCCATCCAAGGGAAGGGCATTTACCCCTTCACGCTACGCACAGCCGCAGCATCCAAGCCGTACCGCCCACGGCACCTCCCCAAAAAATCCAGGGATGACCACATCATTCAAATTTTCGAGGCCGGTTCATCAATGCCGACGTTGATTGAATGATGTGATTTACATCACAAATTAGAAAAATTCATCCCTGTAAACATCCGGTCTTTTGCCGAAATATCAAGCGTCAAGCAAGCCCCCATCTCGCTGAAGGGGGGGTCAGAGCTTCTCTCATGGCTCTTTTTTATTGGGTGATGAATGAGGTCAACTTCATATTGATGCGCTATGTGGATGCTTAGAAATTCAATCACTTTTCGCCTTGCTGCTGTTTTAGGCTTGCTGATTGCATGGATGGCAATAGTGAGTATGCTGTCTTGGTGGGGGCTGCATCAAATTGGATCTCGTGGAAGTCGATTTATTGACCATGAATTTGCTTTGGTAAAAACGATTGCCGACATCCGCACTTCCATGGCCCAAAGCCGACATCTTGAAAAAGATATTATTCTTTCTTTGGGAAATGAAGATTCCCTCAGAAATGCCAAACAACTTTGGGGCGCAGAACAAGACAAAATTGATTCTGATCTCAAAATTTTCACCACGAATCATGCCATTGGCGATCATCAGAATCAGGTCACCAGCATCAAGCAAAACCTTCTCGCTTACCGTACCCAATTTGCAGAGTTGTTGATTCAAATCACGAAAGAAAAAATCAATAACCCCGTAGTCGCGCATCAATTGTCAGGCCCCATCGGTGAGCCCTATGCAAACGCTCAAGAGTCTTTGGACGCCATGATAAGCAGCCTCAGCTTGGCTGGGCGAGCCGTTCAACACAACATAGACTCACAGCAAAAACTTGCCTCCATGATCTG
>JBEIRS010000337.1:0-1534 GCA_040375795.1 Methylibium sp. | reverse complement strand
TGCCAGCCGATGGCCCTGCGTATTTCGGCGTTGACCCCATGGTAGGCGGCCGCTTGATGAATGCAATCGGCTTGGGAAGATGGAACCCAAAGGACGGCCAATATCGGTAAAAGACACCTGTTGCGCCCGTTTTTCAGTATGGTGTGTACCGGTGGATTCAGAGTTTGACAGGCAGAGGGGGTCATAGCGATTCATCAAAAGGGTAGTACTGATATTTTTTGCAAATACTGCTTGCAGTGTTGATTTTCAGAATTACTTTTTTCATTGAAGATGATCGTTTTTTCTGAAGCAAAGCATCTGTGAAAATAGACTCTTTTTGCACTATTTTTGGATGACAGTAAATATTTTGTGCGCTGTGCTGTGCACTTTTTTTCTTATTTTTGGTTTTTAATTTTTTGACAATGTTGCGCTTAAATTCACACTCTCTGACTGCCATTTTGGTTTGGTTGTTATTGATTTTTGGGGTGGCTGTTTCAGGGGCAATCGCTTCGGTTCAGGCACAGGCTTTGTATAGTGAGTTCATTAAACCCGCATGGGCGCCACCTGCCGGGGTCTTTGGGCCAGTGTGGTCTATTTTGTATTTTTTAATGGGTGTGGCTATTTTTTTGGTTTGGCGAACCCGGTCTGCCACGTATGGGGCTTTTGTTTTATTTGCTGCTCAGCTTGCTGCCAATGCCCTTTGGTCATGGCTTTTTTTTGCTTGGAGGCAAGGGTTTTGGGCCATGCTGGATGTCGGGCTCTTATGGATTTTGATTGCCGCGACCATCCAGGCTTTTTGGCCGATACATCGTTGGGCAGCCTTGCTGCTGTTGCCCTATTGGTTTTGGGTAGGATTTGCCTCAGTGCTGACTTGGGTTATTTGGCAGGGCAACCCAGGGCTGTTGTCATGATGCATTTTTTGGGGCAGGCTCATTGAAATCCCAGTGTGCTGCGTCGAACAGACAGAGGGCCTTGAAGGCGGCATACTGAGCCCAAACGCGCCTCTGCATGTGCATGCCCCTTTGGCGCTGCTTTGTTGTTGATACCCCAGCGCCCAGTCAACAGTCAAGTTTGAGGAGCTGGTGACTCTATTTTTTTAGATCAGTGTCATATTCTTGAGACCAAGATGACGGACATCAGACCAAATGCCTCAGCACACCAACATGACATCCCTTCTGAAATTGAAAAAGTGTCAGCAATTTTTTTGCCAGCACCTTCCTGGGCAAGCTCGGGATTAACGGCTGATTTGAATGATCTTGGGGATTTGCTGAGGCGACTGTTTGATGACGTCAATTTTTGTGTGGGCCTGCGTTTATGGAATGGCAGCACACTGCGATTGGGCCGATTGAGGCATGCCAAGCAATCTGCTGATTTTACGCTGGTGTGCCATGAGCCACATACTGTTTTTGGATTTTTGCTTCGATCTGACCCACTGCGTTTTGCCGAAGCGTATTTTCGAGGTGAGCTGGATATCGAGGGTGATTTTTTTACGGCGATTAGTTTGAAAGAATCGATCCAAGAGATGAAAATTTCAATGGCTGATAAGTGGCAAACG
>JBEIRS010000105.1:0-5482 GCA_040375795.1 Methylibium sp. | reverse complement strand
GCTTTGTAATTTTTTCGCCTGCATGCGCAGCAGGCTTAAAGCATCTGCCGGCATTTCTCCGCGAGCTTTAGTCAAAAGTGAAAGAATTCGGCGTAAATGCTCTCGTTGAAGGTTTCTGCGCATTGGGACAATATCGGGGACCATGACAAGACTCGCCACCTCACTCCAGATGGCATTTTGTAAGGTTTGATAAACTTCATGAAGAGAAATAATTTCGGGCCGTTCCCGGGTGGGGGTATAAAGGGGCGCTTCTAGGAGGCGGGCGGCCACCCCGGGGCTGAATAATCGATCAAGAGCCAGGGTTTGAAGTTGCAACACGGCACTTGGAATGCTGACCGGCCCGCTGCGATCAGCGTCTTCAAAATCAGTGCTTGCCTGAGCCAAAAACTCGGGCTTGAACTGAAAACTGTCGGTTTGAAAAAAATTCTGAGTCAACATCGTCAATGCCTCACGCTGTCGCCGTCCAGAAAGGGGAATGTATGCCAACGTTTTCCCGGAAGCGCCTGTGGTGGTTCGTATGACTTCAATACCCCCGACATATTTAGCCATCATTTCAGGGGCCTGGGCCAAGCGTGCAAAGCCACGCAATAAAACCCGCCGCTGACGTGCAAGGTCATCACCGGGGCGCCCCCCCCGCTGTTGAACCCGGCGCCACAACTCACGAGCCAACTGGGCGCGACGTTGCCAAAATGCAAGGGGGTCACTGCCCAGATCAAAGCGATTGGCAAAGGGGTCTAGCCCGCTCAAAGCGCCCCAGCCTGCATCAGCATCATCTGCATAAGCCAGGCTGGCAAGGTGGTGACGAGAGGCTATTTTTTCAAGTTCTTGGGCTTCCGTGGCGGCTTCGAGGGGGCGATAGGCGTACTCAATAGCCCAGTAATCATAAGGCCCGATACCCTGATTGAGCAATTCTGAAGGCCGTTCACCTTCCAGAGCCAAGTTGATGGCATTGTAATCCATCACGGATGCTGAAATGCCATTTTTGGCTGTAAAGACGGGATCCCGCAATTGCTCTGGGGTGTAGGCGGTGGATCCCTTGAAATTGTGTTTGAAGCCCAAAGTGTGCCCAACTTCATGAGTGATAATGTCCTTGACCACTGCTTGGGCATAGGCTTCGACTTGCGGGCTGTCCGGGTCAAGATCGCTGCGGGCTTCCAAAAGATCGAGGGCAAATGCCAGTTCATTCGATGCATCATGGGCATATTGACAGCCCATACGCTCCATTTCATTGCCCATCGGTATGCGCCTGGCAAATCCATGGTCTTCAACCATTAAACGTCTTGCTCCGCGTGCAAAAACGTCAGTCATGGCAATATCGGCATCAAGAATTTCACCTGTTCGAGGGTCTGAGTGATGAGGCCCCACCGCGATATTCGCGTCAGCTCCCACATACCAGCGGATGGAAGCATGCCGAGCATCCAGGGTATTCCAGTCTACGTCGGCAGGCTGCTGTTTTACCACAATGGCATCTTTGAACCCAATTTTCTCAAACGCTTTATTCCATTCAAGTACCCCTGCCGTGACCGAGGCCCGATAGCGCTCGGGGATATTTTTATCTAGCCAATACACAATGGCTTGTTTGGGCGCAGACAAAGCGGCTTCAGGGTCTTGTTTCTCGAGGCGCCATCGATTTACAAAACTTTGGCGTGGCTTGATTCCTAAGTCATGGCTCAAATCCATCACCTCATCGGTAAAATGCCCAAGACGGGCATCAGCACGGCGAGGACGCATAAGCTGCTCAGGGGCTTTGCTGAGGTTCACAACCATCCCAATCAACAAACTTCGGGGGTCAGGGACACTTGGAAAAACCACCGGTGCGGCTGGCGTAGCTCCTGAGCTGTGGGCCGAAATAGCTGGTAATCTTGGTACAGCAAAATGCAGTTTTACTTCAAAAGAAGTTTGTTCCGAAGTCAGCCAGACTTTATCAATGAATGAATTGCTTCGATCCAGGCCATAATTGATTCGATAAGCCCGCTCCAGAGAAGTTGAGTAAGCCATCAAGTCTGACAACACAAAGGAGGCATCGATCAAAATTGACTTGCGCTCAGGATGCGGCATGCTTGCCATCGGAACGGAAGCCAGCAAACTCTGGCTGAAGCCTTCTTGAACTGCAAGTTTCAAAGGCAAAGGGCTGGCAATGTAACGGGTATTCAAAGCGACTAACTGAATTTGTGTGCCGGCTAGTTTGCGAAAACTCACCAACCAATTCGGCCCCATGAAGCTGGCATAAAGACCGCGTTCTCCCACGCTACCACTGACTGCTGTAGAAAGCAAAAACGGAGAAGACTCTGCCTGCCATTGAGACTCAGGAATCTCAAGCCAGAAACGATCCGCTTGTTGCCAAACCGGAAAAAACCCTTCCTTGCGTGTGGCCCCCTTGATCACTTCCGAGAAAGGTTTCAGGCTAGAAAACTCAGGCCGAGTTTCGGTGCCAGAATGGCTTGAAGCTGCCGTAGCCGCTTCAGTTGCCGATGCTGTGAGTGGAGATGGTGTGGAGGGTGGCGTGGGTGCGGATCGAGACGATTCGGCCAAGGGGGGAGAGCTTGCACAGCCCCCCAAAAGGCTTATGAAAAAGCAGAGCGCGGAAATTTGCAGGCTGCTCATGCAAGAACCTTTATTTTAGTGCCTTGAAGCGCACCCTTTTGGGGCGAGCACCTTCTTCGCCCAGACGCTTGCGTTTATCGGCTTCATATTCTTGATAATTTCCATTGAAGAATACCCACTTTGAGTCCCCCTCGGCGGCTAGAATATGGGTCGCGATACGATCAAGAAACCATCGATCATGGCTGATGACCATCACCGTGCCTGCAAATTCAAGCAGGGCATCTTCAAGGGCTCGCAAGGTTTCAACATCAAGGTCATTGGATGGCTCATCAAGCATGAGTACATTGCCACCCTTGGCGAGGGTCTTGGCCAAATGTAAGCGACCCCGCTCCCCCCCTGAAAGATTGCCGACCAGCTTTTGCTGATCATTGCCTTTAAAATTGAAGCGGCCGAGGTAAGCCCGACTGGGAATCACAAACTTGCCCACCACGATGTTATCTAAGCCTCCTGAAACATCCTCCCAGACTGTTTTTCCGGCATCCAGTGACGCCCGGCTTTGATCAACGAAGGCCATCTTGACGCTGGGGCCAGTTTTGACTTGACCTGCATCAGGAGATTCTTCGCCAGCAATCATCCGAAACAGCGTTGATTTGCCCGCCCCATTGGGGCCAATGATGCCCACAATGGCTCCAGCAGGCACTTTGAAGCTCAGGTGATCGATCAAAACACGCTCACCAAAACTCTTGGTGACCCCTTCAAATTCAATGACCTCATGGCCCAAACGATCTGCCACAGGAATAAAAATCTCATTGGTTTCATTACGCTTTTGGTACTCTATGTCGCTCAATTCCTCAAAGCGGGCAAGGCGGGCCTTACTTTTAGCCTGTCGGCCCTTTGGGTTTTGACGCACCCATTCAAGTTCCTTTTTCATTGCCTTGACGCGCGCATCTTCACTTTTTTGCTCCTGCTCAAGGCGAGTTTCCTTTTGCTCCAGCCAAGTGCTGTAATTTCCTTTCCATGGAATGCCCGAGCCTCGGTCGAGTTCAAGAATCCATTCGGCGGCATTGTCAAGAAAATATCGATCATGGGTGATGGCCACAACCGTGCCTGAAAAACGGCTCAGAAATTGTTCTAGCCAATCAACAGATTCTGCATCCAAGTGGTTGGTAGGTTCATCAAGCAAGAGCATGTCAGGTTTTGACAGTAGCAAACGGCAAAGGGCCACACGTCGCTTTTCACCGCCCGACAGGCGACCTATCGTGGCATCCCAGGGGGGTAAGCGCAGCGCATCTGCTGCCAGCTCCAGCTGCAAATCGGTGTTTTCAGAGCCAGCCGCAGCAATAATGGCTTCTAATTCAGCTTGTTCGGCAGCCAACTTATCAAAATCTGCGTCTGGGTCAGCATACTCAGCATAGACCATTTCTAAGCGCGCTTTAGCGGCCAAAACACCGCCAATCCCTTCTTCGACAGCTTGGCGAACAGTTTGCTCTGCATTTATCTCTGGTTCTTGTGGAAGATAGCCTATTTTCAAGCCAGGCATCGGAATAGCTTCACCCTCAATATCTTTGTCGAGCCCTGCCATAATTTTCAGCAAAGTGGATTTGCCCGAACCATTGAGACCGAGTACACCAATTTTGGCTCCCGGAAAAAAACTGAGGGAAATGTTTTTGAGAATTTGCCGCTTGGGTGGAACAATTTTTCCCACGCGATTCATCGTAAAGACATACTGTGCCATGGCTACCTTTGTGACTTTGTTGAAATAACTTTGATTTTGATCTTCATGGTTTGGGCGCTCTTACTCGGCAACACCAGCATTCCTATGGCAAGGGTTGGAATTTTGAAGCTGCTGTAGTGTCTCGTGTCATCAATCTTGCTACATTTGATGGGCTTGGTGCCCTGCACCTAAGACGCCAACCACAGCGTTGCATGAGGGTCGTACGCAGATTGGCAATGCAGCGTCCGGGGATGCCTGGCTACTCACTGCTCAAATACAGCAAGACTTATACAACTAGACACTAGCGATGACTGGCCGCACCAAACTTGCTGCCACCCTGTGAATGATGTTTTAATTGGCCACTTGAGGCGACTTGTGTGGCCTTGGTTGCAGAAGCTTTGGGTTTACGCGAACTGACCGCCACTCGAAGCCGCTGCGGCCGGGACTGGCCTGATGACGATGAAGGCTGGGCCGTTGTTTTGGGCAACTTGAAAGAGTGTGGTACATAAACAAGGAGCATTTGACCAGCTTTCAAAGACTTTTGATGAGACATTTTATTCCATTGAATGATTTGCTCAGTCTGTACTTGGTAGCGGTGGGCCAGGCTGCTGAGTGTGTCTTTGGGTTGAACACGAGCCACCAAGCGGCGTAAGGCCGGGGGTTCTGGAGCCAATGAAATCAAGGCATTATTTATAATGTGCTCAGCGACTCGTTCAGGGCTTTGAGCTTGCCGAGGTACCAGCAAGGTGGAGCCTGCCTTGATCAACATTTTGGGTGGAATACGATTGATTTCCCGCAGTGCGGTTTCTGTCCATTGCCACTGCTTGGCGGCATCGCTTGCCCGGATGGTTTTAGGAGCCACCCAAGCAGTCCAACTGGCCATGGCTCCTCGGTGAGTGGCTAAATTTTGTACAAACAAATTGGCATTGTCATAGGGAAGCAAAATTTGAGGTGTAGCAGCGGCCAAAATCAGTGGCTTGTTCATTTGTGGGTTGAGGGTCTTAAACTCAGCCACAGACATTTGCGCTAAGCGTGCAGCCAATTCAATATCAATATCGCGATCAATTGGTACACTCAAAAAATAAGGGTGGTTCTCCAGGGGAGGGAGGCGCAGGCCAAAAATAGTCCCTGCACAAGTAGGATCATACTTAAGGAGGGGCTGGTGCTGAGTGTACACATTCTCCCCTCCCTTTAGTCCCTGCACAAGTAGGATCATACTTAAGG
>JBEIRS010000077.1:0-6352 GCA_040375795.1 Methylibium sp. | reverse complement strand
TTCAGACGCTACAAAAAGGCGCCCTTTATCATCGTCAACGCCAAAACCAGAACCAAAAATTATTTCTACTTCTCAGGTCATTAACTATGTGAGAAATTTTGGATCTAAATATGTGAGAAATCCTCAATATGAAAAAGTCCCGAAAGATATTTTCAAGGGAAAAAATCTTTCGGGACTGGATCTAAGTCGCGCAAATCTGGAAGGTTTCAATCTGGAAGGTACAGATCTGCGAAAAACGAATCTTAAATTTGCAAATCTGACGAATGCAAATCTGCAAAATGCGAAACTTGACAACGCGATTTTATATAGAGCAGATCTGTCTGGTGCAAATCTGAAAAATGTGAAAAATATAAAAAGCGCAAACCTAGTTAATGCGACTTTGTTTAAGACAAATCTAGAAAATGCAAATCTGCAAAATGCAAATCTCTACGGTACGATTTTGACTGATGCAAATCTGTCTGGGGCAAACCTGGAAAATTCGAATATTAAAGAGGCGATTTTGTGGAAGACCAATCTGCAAAAGGCAGATCTACGAAATGTGAATCTGAACCATTCAAGGCTGACCAATGTAAACTTGAAAGGGGCTAATTTGACAAATGCGGACGTGAGGTTCGCGAATCTGATCGAGACGGATCTGAGCGGGGCCAAGCTAGATAAGATCAAGTTTGATAAGAACACTCAAACCGACCCTGCAAATTTGCTTCTTTTAAAGAAAAGCCAGCTTGATTCGTCCTCGGTTCGCTTGTTCAATTCACTGAAGAATCACCTGAAGAAATGGAAGCCATGAACCCCGCAGTGATCACCTGGTGTGAGGCCTTTATCCTCTGCAATCGGATCAATCGCTTATCTCACCATTGAGCGGGTGATCGATCTTATTTTTTTGATCGCTTTTGTCGCTTGGCTTCATCACAAAATTCGCTCACAAGACAAGTTTCACACAGTGGTTTGCGAGCCTGGCAAACATAGCGTCCATGCAAAATCAAACCATGATGGGCATCGAGTAAATCGGCTGGAGGAACCCGCTTCAAGAGTTTTTTTTCAACGTCCAAGGGTGTTTTCCCTCGCGCCAGACCCGTTCGATTGCTCACACGAAACACATGGGTATCAACGGCGATGGTGGGCTCACCAAAAGCCACATTGAGTACCACATTGGCGGTTTTTCGCCCCACACCGGGCAAAGACTCAAGTGCTTCACGGGTTCTAGGAATACCGCCCCCATGGTCACGCACCAAAATTTTGCACGTTTCAAATAGATTTTTCGCCTTGCTTCGATACAAGCCGATACGTTGAATGGCTTGAGTCAAGGCGGGTAAGCCCAGAGCCAACATACGCTGTGGGGTGTTGGCCATCGTAAATAGTGTCCGGGTGGCTTTGTTCACACTGACATCAGTGGCCTGCGCAGACAGCAGCACGGCAGCCAATAACTCAAAAGTGTTGGTAAATTCAAGCTCGGTTTGCGGCCAAGGGTTGGCCTTTTTCAAGGTGGCAAAAAAAGCGTTGATCTCGGCTTGATTCATGGCTGTCGGCATCATCAAGGTTGGTTGGGTTTTATTTTGGGAGCAAAAACTTTTGCAAGGCTCAGGAGGGGCTTTTTTGAGCCATCTCATTGACGATGATTTTTTTATCAAAAAAAGCTTGTCATTTTGAAACAATGAAATTATGATGAAAACGCTCTCTCTAAAGAGCGCATCAAGTGGCGCAGCCATTGCGCCCAGGGGCCCTGGACAGAAATCTCCAGATCCCCGAATCGGCGACCATCAAGTCGCCCGCCCCTCTGGACTGAAAAACCAGAGGGGTTTCTTTTTTAGCCGGTACCGCAAAATTCCATGCACGCCCCTGTTTCAGTGAGGCGCGCCCTGTTTGGGGTTGCTTGTCAATTGCACCAAAATTTCATGTGGCTTGACCATGCCCAGATCAAAACGGGCCTGCTCTTCAACCATCTCGAGGCCTTCTTTCAGGTCACGAACTTCAGCGCTGAGTTGCGCATTGCGATTTCGGTTGGCTTCATTGATGGTATTTTGAAGATTGAGCTTGGATCTTAATTCCATCACTCGGGGAATGCCCTCTTTACCCAGCCAAAGTTCAACATGAACCAAGGCCAAGAGAACGGAGAGGCAGAAGGTGACGATTCGCATGAGGGATATGTTAGGGGCGAATCATGGGGCCTGATCGGGAAATCAGGGCAGATTGTAAAAAGCACCCCGCCCAGGGTAACTGGCGACATCGCCCAGATCTTCTTCAATGCGCAAAAGCTGATTGTATTTGGCCATGCGGTCGCTACGGCTCATGGAGCCAGTTTTAATTTGCAAGGCATTGGTGCCCACAGCGATGTCAGCAATGGTTGAGTCTTCGGTTTCGCCAGATCGATGGCTGATGACCGCCGTATAGTTGGCACGCTTGGCCATTTCAATGGCGGCGAAGGTTTCAGTCAAGGTGCCGATCTGGTTGATCTTGATGAGAATCGAGTTGGCAATTTTCTTTTGAATGCCCTCACGCAGGATTTTGGTGTTCGTCACGAAAAGATCATCGCCAACCAGTTGCACTTTCTTGCCCAGCCGCTCGCTCAGATGCTTCCAGCCTTCCCAGTCACCTTCGGCCATGCCGTCTTCGATGCTGATGATAGGGTATTTGTCGCACCAGGTGGCAAGCATATCAGTCCATGCCGTGGCCGACAGTGACAGGCTTTCACTGGCTAATTGATAGGCGAGCTTACCATCAGCGCCAGGTGTGTAAAACTCGCTGGCAGCACAATCAAGGCCAATGGCAATTTGCTCACCCGCAGTAAAACCCGCTTTGTCAATCGCCTCCAGGATCAATTGAATGGCGGCTTCATGACTGGCGATGCTCGGGGCAAAGCCACCTTCATCACCGACGGCAGTGCTCAGACCTTTGTGGTGGATGATTTTTTTGAGTGCATGGAAAACCTCGGCACCGTAACGCACCGCTTCCCGAAAACTTGGTGCACCAAGGGGAATGATCATGATCTCTTGGAGGTCCAGGTTGTTGTTGGCGTGCGCCCCGCCATTGATGACGTTCATCATCGGCACCGGGAGTTGCATGGCTGCCGAGCCACCCAAATAACGGTAAAGGGGCAGCCCACTGTCTTCAGCGGCGGCCCGGGCCACAGCCATACTGACGGCCAGCAGCGCATTGGCACCCAGGCGGTGCTTGTTTTCGGTGCCATCGAGTTCAATCAGGGTGCGATCAAGAAAGGCTTGCTCAGCAGCATCCAGGCCCAGAACCGCTTCAGAAATTTCGTGATTGATGTGGTTGACCGCATTGAGCACGCCTTTGCCCAAGTAGCGGGTTGAATCACCGTCGCGCAATTCGATGGCTTCACGCGAGCCGGTAGATGCCCCGGAAGGAACGCTCGCGCGCCCCATCACACCAGACTCTAACAGCACATCACACTCGACGGTGGGATTGCCTCGGCTGTCTAGGATTTCACGGCCGATGATATCGACGATGGCACTCATGGTTTGTCTCCAGTTTGTAGAGGTTCAAGTCAAAAAATAGAGGGAACAAGGGGCACGCCGCACCCAGGTTGCCAGGCATTGCAAACCCAGGCGGTTGAGTTGATTGGTGCTGACCCGGGGACGCTGGTTTCAGGAGGCAAAAACATTTTCGAGCAAAGGCTGTTGTTTCACCACCTGATCCAGGGATTGCAACTGTTCGAGCAGACAGGCCATGTGTTTCAGAGGGACAGCGTTGGGGCCATCGCTTAGGGCATGCTCCGGCTTGGGATGGGTTTCCAGAAACAGCCCGGAAATACCAACAGCCACGGCTGCTCGAGCCAGTACAGGCACAAACTCGCGCTGACCGCCGCTGCTGGTGCCTTGACCACCGGGCAGTTGAACTGAATGGGTGGCATCAAAGACAACCGGGGCGCCAGTTTCTCGGAGGATGGCGAGGGATCGCATATCACTGACAAGGTTGTGATAGCCAAAGCAGGCTCCGCGTTCACAGACAAGAAAATGCTCCGTGGATAAACCCTTGGCTTGAGCCGCAGCACGGGCTTTATCGATCACGTTTTTCATGTCATGGGGCGCAAGGAACTGGCCTTTTTTGATATTGACCGGCTTGCCTGACTGCGCCACCGCACGGATAAAATCAGTTTGACGACAGAGAAATGCCGGGGTTTGAAGCACATCGACCACCGCAGCGACTGGAGAGACTTCAGCCTCCGTATGGACGTCGGTCAGGATCGGCACGTGCAATTCACGCTTGACTTGGGCCAGGATGTCAAGGCCTTGCTCCATGCCCAGGCCACGGAAGGAGGTTCCGCTGGATCGGTTGGCTTTGTCGACACTGCTTTTGAAGATGAAGGGAATGCCCAAATTTTGGGTGATTTCCTTCAAATGGCCAGCCACATCCATCTGTAATTGCGCTGATTCAATCACGCAGGGGCCTGCAATCAGGAAAAAAGGCCGGTTCAACCCCACCTCAAAACCACAGAGATTCATGGGACAGCTTTCTCACCGACGCTGCGTGTGCCTTGATGAGCCAACGCGGCCTGGATATAAGAATTAAAGAGAGGATGGCTTCCCCAAGGAGTCGATTTGAATTCTGGGTGGAATTGAACACCCATGTACCAGGGGTGAACACTGCGAGGCAGCTCAATGATTTCCGTGAGCTTCTCGCGCTGGGTCAGGGCCGAGATGACCAAGCCGGCCTGACTGAGGCGATCAAGGTAGTTGACATTGGCTTCAAAGCGGTGGCGGTGGCGCTCCGTGACCACAGGGCCATAGATCTCATGGGCGAGAGTGCCAGCTTTGACATCAGAACTTTGAGAGCCCAGGCGCATGGTGCCGCCGAGCTCAGAATAGATATCGCGCTTTTGAATCAAGCCGTTGCTGTCTTGCCATTCGTCGATCAAGGCGATCACGGGGTGCGGCGTGTGAGGGTCGAACTCGGTGCTGTTGGCCAGAGCCAAGTTGGCTTTGTGTCGGGCGTATTCAATGGTCGCCACTTGCATGCCAAGACAAATCCCCAAGTAAGGGATTTTATTTTCTCGGGCATACTGGGCTGCCAGAATTTTTCCTTCCACGCCCCGCTTGCCAAACCCACCCGGCACCAAAATGGCATCGATTGTCGAGAGTTGGTCAATATGATCTGGGGTCAGCGTTTCAGAATCAATGTAGCGAATATGGATTTTGGCTTGCTGATGGAGGCCCGCATGACGCAAGGCTTCATTGAGGGACTTGTAAGAGTCGGACAGATCGGTGTATTTGCCACACACCGCAATGGTGACGGTACGTTGTGGGCTTTCGAGTTGTTGAACCAGTTGGTCCCAGCGCTTCAAATTGGCCGGGGGGGTGCTCAGACGCAGTTTGTCGCAGATCAGACCATCGAGGCCTTGTTCATGCAGCATACGGGGCACTTTATAAATGGTGTCGGCATCCCAGACGGAAATGACCCCCCATTGGGGCACATTGGTAAAGAGGGAAATTTTTTCACGCTCTTCGTCAGGCACAACACGATCAGCACGGCACAACAAGGCATCGGGCTGGATCCCAATTTCACGCAGCTTTTGCACCGTGTGCTGGGTGGGCTTGGTTTTAAGCTCGCCTGCGGTGGCAATCCAGGGGAGATAAGTCAAGTGAACAAAAGCCGTCTGATTGGGCCCCATGCGCAGGCTCATTTGGCGGACAGCTTCCAGAAAAGGAAGGGATTCAATGTCGCCAACTGTGCCGCCAATTTCGACAATGGCCAGATCGACCGCATGGGCAGGGTTGAATCTGGCTTCCTGACCGGGAATAGGCAGCATTCCTGCACCGCGCTTGATAAATTCCTGGATTTCGTGCGTGACGTGGGGAATGACCTGGACAGTTTTACCCAGGTAATCACCGCGCCGCTCTTTTTCGAGGACACTTTTATAGATTTGCCCCGTGGTGAAGTTATTCGCACGCTTCATGTTGGCGGTGATGAAGCGTTCATAGTGGCCGAGATCAAGGTCAGTTTCAGCACCATCATCCGTCACAAAGACTTCGCCATGCTGAAAAGGCGACATGGTGCCGGGGTCTACGTTGAGGTAGGGATCGAGCTTGATGAGCGTGACATTGATGCCCCGTGATTCAAGGATTGCCGCGAGCGACGCAGCCGCAATACCCTTGCCCAGCGAGGACACCACACCGCCAGTGACAAAGACAAACTTGGTCATTGCATACAGCACGGCCGAGCGCCGTACAATGGTGATAAAGCAGAATTATAAAGGAGCGGCGAAATCAACGCCGCCTGAAGAAGTGTCCGCAAAATAGATTGATGCAGCCCGTGGCTGAGGCTCACCATCAGGTGAGCCCACGCGATCAAAGGCTGTAATACAGATCAAACTCAAGAGGGTGAGTTGTCATGC
>JBEIRS010000210.1:0-3209 GCA_040375795.1 Methylibium sp. | reverse complement strand
GGTCCAAGCGTTGCAAATGCCACAACGGGCTTTCGTCCCGGGTTAGTTGTTCAATCTGGTGCTGGGCGAAGTAGCCGCGGCGGAGGTCCTGGGCGCACACCCGCTCACCGGCGCACAAGGGCAAGACCCCGGCCAGCGACTTGATCAGCGTCGATTTGCCGGCCCCGTTGGCGCCTAGCAGGCCGATGCGGTCGCCGGGCGACAAGGTCATCTCGACCTGGCCCACGATGGGATTGCCGCTGTAGCCCACCGCAGCTTCGGTCAGGCGCAACAGCGGGCGGGGCAGTTTGGGCGGGGGCAGGAAGGCGAAATCAAACGGCGAGTCGGCGTGGGCCTGGGGAGATCAGTTCCATGCGCGCCAGGGCTTTGACGCGGCTTTGAGCCTGCTTGGCTTTGCTGGCTTTGGCTTTGAAACGATCAATGAATTTTTGAAGATGGGTCATGCGCTCTTGTTGCTTGGCCCAGTTGGCCAGTGCCAAGCGCATCCGCTCAGCACGCATTTCCTCAAAAGCCGTGTAGTTTCCAGCGTAACGTGTGAGCTTGGCTTCATCTAGGTGCACTGTCACACGAGTAATGGCATCCAGAAACTCGCGGTCATGGCTGATGATAAGAAGGGTGCCTTCAAATTTTTTTAACCATGCTTCAAGCCAAACCAGGGCATCAAGGTCAAGGTGATTGGTGGGTTCGTCCAGCAGCATCAGATCAGCTGGACACATGAGGGCCCGAGCAAGTTGAAGGCGCATGCGCCAGCCCCCAGAAAAGCTCTTGACGGGGGCATCCAGTTGATGGTTTCGAAACCCCAGCCCCATCAGGAGTGACTGGGCACGAGATCGGGCGTTAAATCCGCCTGCCTCAAAAATGGCTTGATGACCTTCAGCGATGGCTTGGCCATCATCAAGTGCTTCAGCTTGAGCCAGAAAGGTTTGAGCGTGCATTAGGCGAGAGTCACCTTCAAGAACAAATTCTGTAGCTCCCTGTGACGTTTCAGGCAAATGCTGGGCCACCTCTGCCACGAGCCAGCGCGCAGGAATATAACAATCTCCATGATCAGACTGCAAGCGCCCTGTCAGAAGTGAAAAAAGCGATGACTTTCCCGCTCCGTTGCGCCCCACCAAGCCGATTTTTTCTCCTGGGTTGAGTGTCAAGTTGGTGTCTTGCAAAATAAGTTTAGGGCCGCGGCGCAGGGTGATATTTTGAAGGGTAATCATGGAAATGAAGTGCTCAGAAGCTGTCGAGCCAGCAGGGCCATAGAATGAAAAAGTGCGATCAGAGCCGCCAGGGGAATTTCAGCAGGATGCCTGTTGTGCCCACCATTTCAAGAGGGCCTCACGCGTGAGCACCAACACTTGATCGCTGCCAGCACTTGTTTCAAGCCATGCTACTTCAAGCTGTTTGAAGGCGCGCTCAAAATGTCGGCGTTCATTGCCAATTTCGAGTACCAGCACGCCGATGTCCGAAAGGTGTTGAGGAGCATCCTGGATGATTCGACGCACCAAATTCAGTCCGTCTGATCCGCCTGCAAGAGCAAGCTCAGGCTCAGCGCGGTACTCCGGTGGAAGATGGGCCATACTTTGGCTATTGACGTAAGGTGGGTTGCATAAAATGACATCGTATGGCCCTTGAATTTTGTCAAAAAGATCGGACAAAAACAACCGGATACGCCCTTGCATTGCGTGTTTTTCAACGTTAATCTGAGCCACAGCGAGTGCATCGGGAGAAATATCCGTGGCGTCAATCTCGAGTTCTGGAAAAGCCATCGCTGCGATCACGGCCAGGCTGCCATTGCCGGTACACAGGTCAAGTGCGCGCTGAGTTTGGTTCGAGAGCCAGGCATCCAAGATGCCTTGGCCTTCCTCATCAACGAGGAGCTCAGCGATAAATGAGCGCGGAATAATGGTTCGTTCATCAACATAAAAAGGGATATTTTGAAGCCAGGCCTCTTGGGTCAGGTAGGCGGTGGGTTGTCGGCTTTCAATGCGCAGCGTCACCAGAGCCTCGACTTGTGCCTGATCTTCTAGTGTTATGTTGGTTTGGGCGTTTTGCTCAAGGGCTGTCCAGGGCATTTTCAAGCACCACAATACCAGCCAGACCGCTTCATCAAAGGCGTTGGTGGTGCCGTGCCCAAACGAAACGCCCGCATTTTTGATGCGGGCGCTTTGTTCATTGATCAGATCAATAAGTTTCATTGAGTGTGAATATCCAGGATAATTTCAGTGAAAGTGGCGCCTTCGTGGTCAACATCATCCGGGGAATCGTGAATTTTAGAGATGGGCTCAGACTCATTTTGAAGTCGCCATAAGAGGTTGGTGGGTGAGTCAGCGTAGGCAAGGGCTTCTTCCCGGGTGATTTTCTTTTCTTGAACCATTCGAGAGAGATCGGATTCAAAAGTTTGGGAGCCTTCGGCCAGGGATTTTTCCATCGCTTCTTTGACTCCTCCGAAGTCTCCTTGCTCAATATAGTCTGCCACCAATTTGGTGTTGAGCATGACTTCAACCGCTGGAATGCGGCCACCCGTGTGAGTTCGAACCAGACGCTGCGAGACAATGGCGCGTAAACCAGCAGCCAAATCAGCCAGCAAGGACGGGCGGGCCTCGGGCGGATAAAAAGAAAGAATTCGCCCAAGAGCGTGGTAGCTATTATTGGCGTGCAGAGTAGAAAGTACCAAATGGCCAGAAAGTGCATAGGAAATGGCCGAAGTCATGGTCTCGCGATCACGGATTTCGCCGATCAAAATGCAGTCAGGGGCTTGTCTTAGGGCGTTTTTGAGAGCGATTTGGAGGGACTGAGTGTCTCGCCCTACTTCTCGTTGGTTGACAACACAGCGTTTATTGTAAAATAAAAATTCAATCGGATCCTCAATCGTGAGGATGTGTCCATTGAGATTTTGGTTACGGTGCTCCAGCATGGCCGCCAGCGTGGTGCTTTTACCTGTGCCGGTGGCTCCAGCCATGAGTATCAGCCCCCGCTTTTCCAAAACCAGTGAGCCCAGTAAAGAGGGTACCTTGAGGCTTTCCAGTGTAGGAATGCTCCAAGGAATGCGGCGAAACACTGCCGCCACCGAGCCCCGTTGCTTGAAGCCACTCAAACGAAAGCTGCCCACCCCAGCCAAGCCTACTGCCACATTCAGCTCGCCGGTATCGTCCAGTTCTTCGAGTTGAGTGGGTGACAAAATCTCAGCCAAAAGCTGCCGGGGCTGGTCTGAGGTGAGG
>JBEIRS010000263.1:0-2490 GCA_040375795.1 Methylibium sp. | reverse complement strand
CTGTTCGCCAGCTCGATGGCTTGTTTTCTAGTGTCTAGACCTAAAATGGCAGCTCTTAAAAACTGTCCCCCATAGACGTCTTCTACATCATCAATTACGCTTGCCGCAGAGGTGAGAACCCGGGAAAGAATTTGGCCCACCCCGGGTAAAAATTTGCTCACAATTCCGAGATTGCGTGTGCTTGTTTGCACATACCTCAACCAAGAATCAAGGCCAACCATTTGGGCAACCAGGGCGTCAGAAACCAACATAGATCGATTGCCATAAGCCACCAAGTTCAATAGCCTGGCTTGTTGAACAGCCCCTGCCAAAGCCCCCGCGTCTGCGGCATTGACAACTTTTTGCTTGGTCACCGTCAGTTGCCCGACGTTATAAACACCGTAAAGAACGGTGACACTGGCTGCTATGGTCGCAAGCAGCCAAACCAGGATTTGACCCTGGCTGCGGTGTAAGCGTGAGCGGCAAAATTGAGAACAGCGAGGGAACATGAATTACCCTGAAAGGCAGGAAAGAGACGATAAGCACCTTGACTCAGGCGAGCCCAAATAAAGCCATCAAGCTTTTATAGCGAAGCCAGTCATGCGTAGATGCGTTTGGACGGTGTATTCAAGAGGTGCCTTGGCAAGTTCAGTTGGTAGCCGAAATTTTGTCGGTGAAATTATTCAAGCCTTTGGCATCATTGGCTTCACTGGCTGAAGATTTACCGGCTTTGGTGGCTTGATCCGTGGCCTTACTGGCAGAGGTTTGATTGCCCGCAAGGCTTGCAGCCATGGCTGCCACTTGATTGCGCACGGTGCTGCCAAAAAAAGAGGTGGTGGCAATTGCAGCGATAGCAATCAAGGCAACGATGATGATGTACTCAGTCATGCCTTGACCGCGACAGTTCAAGCGAGGAATGTAAAAAATATTCATGCAGGTCAACCTTCTTTAACAACGTTGAGATTAAAAAATAGCAAGTGCTTGTTTCAAGCGAAGACTTGAAGTTCGATTTGCTGATGCAAAGTCTAGCCAGATGAGGCATTGTCCTAGTGGGAAAAAATAAGCCAATTGCAACGATATTGCATTGTGGATTTTTTGTTGCACAGCCAGAATTCTTCCAACTGACGCTTGAACTCGAAGGGGAATGGATGCGAACAAGCAAAAACCATGGCGTGTCTACCGTGGAATTCGTGGTGGTGTTTCCGCTTGCTTTACTGATATTGCTCAGCTTGATCCAGTGGGGTTTTGTCTACATGGCCAAAATTACAATGAATCACGCCACTTTTATGGCGGCACGCCACGCCGCGACAAAAGGGGGACGAGAATCAGAGATTCGCGCTGCCCTTTTGAAAGAGCTTGTACCTTTTTACCAGGATAGTACCCAAACCCATGCTGGGCTACGTATTGCCGAGGCTTACACAATGGCCAAACTCGATACTGCGGTGTGGCCTCATTTACTCCGAGTGACACGACTCAGCCCGAATTCTGACAGCCTGTCTGATTTTGGTGTCGAGATAAATGGCAAAAGGCACATACCGAATGACAGCCTTCAATGGCGAAGTCATGCTTTGGGCCCGAAATCCGGGGTTCACATTCAGGATGCAAATTTACTCAAAATCAAGGTGGTTTATGGTTACAAGTTAAAGGTTCCGCTGATGGGTGCACTGGTTCGAGCCATGATGTGCGGCGGCTCAAGTCCTATGGAGGGTTGGGGCAAAGATCATTTTTCCTGGACGGGGCTCACTGAAAATTTCCCACTTTGCTTGGCTTATTACAGCCAAGACCGTATTCCCATCGAATCCTATGCCATTGTTCAAATGCAATCGCCATTTGATGGGAGTGATTAAATTTGAAGTAAGCAATACATCAAGTGGTGCGGGGTGCTTGTTTTCAGCGCCACTTTGTCATTGCGCGCGCGAGTTGCTCAATCCAGGCTCGTTTTCTGAATGCATGGATTGCAGCGATTGATTCGTTTTTAAAGCCCCGCCCATGATTTTGGATTTGCTTCAGCAATTCCAAGCAGTGAAAGCACGCGTTCAACGGTGTCATTCACCAGATCATCAATGGTTTGAGGCCGATGATAAAAAGCTGGCAAAGGGGGGAAAATGATTCCCCCCATCTCAGTGACCAGGGCCATGTTACGTAAATGAGCCAAATTGAAAGGGGTTTCACGCACCATGAGAATCAGCCGTCGGCGTTCTTTTAAGGTGACGTCAGCAACACGAGTGAGTAAATTGTCAGACAGACCGTGGGCCACTGAAGCCAGCGTTTTCATGGAGCAAGGTACCATCACCATGGCATCAGTCAGGAAAGACCCGCTGGCAATTGCAGCCCCAATATCAGAAGGGTTGTAAGCAACATCAGCGAAAGCTTCGAGGCTTTTTCGGTCGAGGCCAAGCTCGTGATGGGCATTCAAGACCCCTGCCGAGCTGGCCACAAAATGTGTTTGATGGCCAGACTCTCGTAGGCGCTGCAAAAGCCTCAGAGCATAAATGGCCCCAGAGGCACCAG
>JBEIRS010000198.1:0-3367 GCA_040375795.1 Methylibium sp. | reverse complement strand
CGCGGCAGCCAAAGCCCCTTTGGGTTCACCTCCGCCTTGAGGCCTCATGCAGTTCCAAAAGAAAGTATGGTTCCAGATTTGGGCTGCATTGTTATAAATGGCCCCAGACGATTTTTTGACAATGTCTTCTAGGCTGAGAGCCTCGAATTCAGTGCCTTTTTGTAGATTGTTGAGGTTCACAACATAAGCATAGTGATGTTTGCCATGATGAAACTCAAGGGATTCTTTGCTCAAATGAGGAGCCAAAGAATCCGGCGGATAAGGCAACGCAGGCAAGGTGTGTTCCATGATTTTTTCCAGGATGAGGGGGTGATGCAAAGCAGATCCACTCGCCTTGCGAGTTCTGAACAAGGGCGGATTATTCTAGCAGCCTGCCCCACAAAGCTCAAGGGCCAGAATTGACCGCAGGCTGCACAGACTCAAGGCGCAAGTGTAACGTGCCGTCCACCATCACGGCACATAAGGTGCTGTTGGGGATGGCATTAGCCACAGAAGTCAGTGGGCGACCACGTTGATCGGCAAGCCATGCGTAGCCCCTGCGCAGTACCTGACGAGGATCAATCGCTTGCAGCCGGACTCCCAAGGCCTGCACTCGTTGCTGCTCAAAATGAATCATCCGGGCTTGTGCATGATGCAACCGGTCTGCCCAGCGTAACAAAACATGATGCTGATCTTGGCAGCGAACCGATAAATTGACCAGCCGATACGCCAAAGCCTGAAGGCGTTGTTGCTGGGGATAAATCACGTCACTGGGCCTGAGCCAGCGCAAATTCAGCCGATCAAGGCGCTGCGCGCAGAGATTCAAACGAGTGTTCACCCGACGATGCAATTGCTCGGCCAAGCGGTTGAGCTCCGTCAAACAGTGCACTGTGGCTGGGACAGACATTTCTGCCGCAGCGGTGGGGGTGGGTGCGCGTAAATCAGCCGCAAAATCAGCCAAGGTGATATCGGTTTCATGACCGATACCACAAACCACCGGCAAGGGGCAAGCGACCATCGCGCGAACCACCCGCTCATCGTTGAAGGCCCACAGATCCTCCAAAGACCCTCCCCCTCGGCACAGCAAAAGGGTATCCACTTCAGCTCGCCGGCCTGCCAGTTCAATCGCCTGAACAATTGATTCCGGCGCCTGGGCGCCTTGTACCAGGCTCGGGTAAATGATGATTTCAGCATGAGGGGCCCGACGCGCCAAAGAACTCAGCACATCGTGCAAAGCGGCGGCCCCCAGGGAAGTCACCAAGCCCAATCGACTCGGGTAGGCCGGCAAGCGGCGCTTGCGACCAGGGCTGAATAAGCCCTCAGCCTCAAGTTGCGCCTTGAGCTTCATCAATCGCTCCATCAAGGCGCCTTCAGTACCGATGCTTTGCATGGATTCGACCACCAGCTGCAACTCTCCTCGAGGCTGATAAATCGAGACCCTCCCCTGAACCCGCACCTGCTGACCCTCCTTGGGAGCAAACTCCAATAAAGCGGCAGCTCGGCGGAACATGGCACAACGAATGAGCCCCTCACCTCCATCGGCGTCTTTGAGGCTGAAATAGCAATGGCCACTCGCTGCGCGTGAAAAGCCAGACAGCTCGCCTTGTATCGAGCACAGGGCAAAACGCGCTGTCAAGGTATCGGTCACCGCAAGAATGAAACCAGAAACCCCCCAAATTTTAGGCTTGAGAGACGCCATCATGACCTCAATCTCCAGCCATCAACACAGACTATTCCACAGTGGAGGAAATTCCGCCTCCAAGCATCAAAAAAACCGTTCCAGACCTTAATTTTGATCATAAGACATTGTTTTATAAGGATTTTTTTCTGCTCAAAACTTAAGCAATCTATTGAAAGCCTTGATAATACTGGCTTGCAGAGGGGGGGTACCCGGGTTATCCACAAAGTTATCCACAGGAACAGTGGATGAAATAGGAATCAGGAAGACCGATTTGACCGCCCAATTTTTCTCACGCTGACGCCTTTGTCACACCTTTGAGTGCAGCACCTCCATCAAGATGGTGCACAATAAAGTACCTCGCGAAGTTTTGATTTTTGATTCAACTCTGCGCATCGTCGCTGAAAGGTACGCCTTGCTCTCGATCATACAAGCCGCCGGCTGGCCCATCTGGCCGCTTATTTTGTGCTCTATCGCCGCCTTGACCTTGATCATTGAACGGTTGGTGAGCCTTCGTTCCGCCACAATCGTCCCCCCCAGGTTGCTGGATGAAGTCTTGCAAGTCATCCGATCCCAACTTCCCGACGTGGACGTTGTGAACAAACTGGCTCAAAATTCCTTGCTCGGTGCGGTGTTGGCCACCGGCCTGCGGACGGTCATGGCCGACCCCCGAATCACTGAAGCCTCACTTCGAAACGCCCTCGAAATCGCGGGGCGCTCGGCCACGCATCGTCTGGATCGTTTTTTAAATACCATTGGCACCATCGCGACAGCGGCGCCTCTGCTTGGATTGTTGGGTACCGTCATTGGCATGATCGAAATTTTCGGCGCTCAAAGCCCGGCCAATTCGAATCCACAAGCCTTGGCTGCTGGTATTTCGATTGCTCTGTATAACACCGCCTTTGGCCTGATTGTCGCCATTCCTGCGCTGATGTTCTACCGTTACTTTCGCGGCGTGGTGGATGGCTATGTGATGCAGCTTGAAGAAGCCACCGAACGAATCATCCCTCACCTCATGCGTTTTTCTGCCGCCAGCCCCCGTTCAGCAGGCTGATTGATCCATTCAACCCCTTTCTGAGGGCCCGCGAGTCTTTCCCATGCCGATCCATTTTCGCAAAGCACGCCAAGAAGAACCCGAAATCAACTTGATTCCATTTATCGATGTGTTGCTGGTCGTGATTATTTTCCTGATGCTCTCGACCACCTATTCCAAGTTCACTGAATTGCAAATCAACCTTCCTACGGCCGACGCTGACAAGCAGCGCGATCGCCCCGCAGAGGTCATCGTGCTGGTCTCTTCTGATGGACGCTATTTGGTCAATAAGCGCCCAGTCGATGGCCGTCAAGTCGAGCAGCTCTCCAGTGAATTGGCCGCGGCTGCGGGCAGCGTAGGGGGGAAGGATGTCGTCGTCATCATTTCTGCCGATGCTTCAGCACCCCACCAGTCGGTGATCACTGTGATGGATGCGGCACGTCGGGCCAATCTTCCACGCATCACCTTTGCGGCCCAAAACAACACTCCCTAAAATCGCCCCTCACCTCAAGACCAGACTCAGTGAAAGCCTTCCGATTTGAACGCTTTTTTGCTTCTCACTGGCAACAAATTCTTCTGCGTTCCTGGCTGATCCGAGGGCCATTGGCTTTTCTTTTACTTCCTTTCTCTGGGATTTTTTCTGTATTGCTTGCCCTTCGGGCAGCCTGTTACCGGTG
>JBEIRS010000358.1:0-1260 GCA_040375795.1 Methylibium sp. | reverse complement strand
CCATGGATGCGCTGCAAAAAAGTGCAGCAACTTAAATTCAGTCGGGCCGAGCTTGACCTCAACCCCAGCACGATAGACTCGGCGCATAGATGGGTCGAGGGAAAGACCTGATATTTCAATTGGTACATCCAGAGACTCAGGCGCCCGGCGACGCAAAACCGCCCGAATACGTGCCAACAATTCGGAAGGAGAAAATGGTTTGGTTAAATAATCATCCGCCCCGGCGTCCAGCCCACTGATTTTATCTTCTTCTCTTGTTTTTGCTGTCAGCATGATCAAAGGCAAATCGCGAGTGCGCTGCTGCGCACGCCAGGATCGAACCAGCATGATCCCGCTTTGGCCAGGCAGCATCCAATCCAACAATACCAAGTCAGGGAGAATTTTTTCAATCGCTGCTTGTGCCAGCAAAGCATTTTGGGCTACCACAACATCATGACCCGCGTGACGCAAATTGATGGTAATCAATTCGGCAATGGCGAATTCATCCTCAACAACCAAAATTCGGCTCATGACAAAGGCTTTCTTTCAGGTGATATCGCACCAACATTGCAATTGAAAGCTGATGTCTGAAGGGTTTAGTCAAAGTCAGATCCAAGCCACACCGTAAATACAGTGGGAGCATTTGAAGTGGATGAATTTTGAAAAAAACAATCAACGAACAATGGTTTCAACCTGTTCCACCGTTGCATGACGCACATCAGCCCCTTTGACCACATAGATAATGGACTCTGCGAGATTTTTCGCATGGTCACCCACTCTCTCAATTGCCTTGGCCACAAACACCAAATCGATGCTGGCCGAGATGGTTCGAGGATCTTCCATCATAAAGGTAATCAATTTCCGCATCAATCCATCAAACTCTTGATCAATCTGATCATCTTGCTTGAGGATTTCGACAGCACGTTCAACATCAAGGCGAGCAAAGGCATCGAGTGATTTACGCAATTGAGCCACAGCCAGCTCTGCCTCATAAGCCAAGCTATTGACTGGCAGACGCATCAGTAAACTGGCACCAGAGCTCATTAATCGCTGCACTGTTCTGGCAATACGAGCGGCTTCATCGCCCACACGCTCAAGGTTGGCAATACATTTACTGACTGCGATCAAAAGACGAAGGTCCCGAGCTGTGGGCTGACGGCGCGCAATAATGCTGGAAAGATCACGATCAATTTGAACCTCCATGGCATTAACCACTTCTTCTTGAGCCAAAACCTGAGAGGCTATTTCACCACTGAACTGAGTCAGGGCTTCGACGGCCTG
>JBEIRS010000108.1:0-5447 GCA_040375795.1 Methylibium sp. | reverse complement strand
CTGAAAAAAAACATGCGACCGTTCACGCCCCCCAAAAACAAGATCCCCATGGAAATGATTCCCACTACCATGAAGGCGCCCATATCGGGTTCACGCAGGAGCAAAAACCCTGTAAAGCCCAGAGCCACTCCCATGGGCCAGACAGCTTTCACAAAATGCTCTCGGGCGTTCATTTTGCGCAGCATGTAATTGGCAGCGTACATACACATGCCCAGCTTGGCCAATTCGCTGGGCTGAAAGTTCATGACCCCGAGCGGAATCCAGCGGCGAGAGTTGTTCACCACCCGGCCAATACCAGGAATCAGAACCAATATGAGCAAAATCAGAGAGACGATAAAAATCACTGGGGCGGCTTTTTCCCAAGCGCTCAAGGGAATATGCACAATGACCAATGCAATACCCAAAGCCAAAGAGATGGCAAACAAATGCCGAAGAAGAAAATGGGTTTGTTCGTAATTGGCAAAGCGGGGGTTGTCTGGCAAAGCCACGGAGGCACTGTAAACCATGACCAGCCCAAGGGATAAAAGAGCCACGACAACCCACACCAAAGCCTGATCAAAGCCCGAGATTGGAACTGATGAAGTTTGACCCACAGGCACCCAGTCTCGGATGGGCACCTCATTGGAAGACTGGCGCCGAGAGCCTTTGAAAAAGCTGAGTAGCCAAGGCCACCAACCTTGGTGATGAAGAGAGGCCGATGCTGCACGGGTATTCATGCCACAACTTCTCCTGATTCCTGAACCATGGCCCGGACTTCCTCCAGAAAAACCTGAGCACGGTGTTTGTAGTTATCGAACATATCAAGGCTGGCACAAGCAGGACTCAGTAACACGCTGTCACCTTTTTGGGCTTGGCCCCAAGCCCAGCGGGTTGCTTGCTGCAATGTGTGAAAGCGTTGACATGGCAAGCCGGCCTTCTGCACGACCTCTTCAATCAAGGAAGCATCACGACCCAAGGTGGCTACTGCTCGCACATGGGTACGTAAAGGGTCTACGAGGGGGTCAAAATTTTGACCCTTCCCCTCGCCTCCCAAAATAAGCACCAATTTGGCAGGAGCACGATCCGCACCAATCCCCGTGATCGCCGCGACTGTTGCCCCCACATTCGTGCCTTTGCTGTCATTGATAAAATCAACACCCTGAAGTGAGGCCACGTAGGCCACTCGGTGAGGCTCGCCCTCATACTCGCGCAGACCATGCAACATCGGGGCCAATGGACAACCGATGGCTGTGGCCAGAGCCAGTGCTGCCATGGCATTGGCCGCATTATGGCGGCCACGCACACGCAGTGCATCCACAGGCATTAAGCGCTGAATCATGATATCTTCATGGGTTAAAGCCCCGCGCCTGGGTTTGAAGCTTTCGTCTGCCTCGCGGGCCCGAACCAACCAGGCCATCCCATGATCAAGCACGAGGCCAAAGTCACCTGGGCGCTGAGGGGGGTTGAGGCCAAAACGAAGAACACGCCGAGGATGGACCTTCG
This sequence comes from Methylibium sp., assembly GCA_040375795.1. Classification (GTDB taxonomy): domain Bacteria; phylum Pseudomonadota; class Gammaproteobacteria; order Burkholderiales; family Burkholderiaceae_C; genus CANHBY01. The sequence goes on along the minus strand of JBEIRS010000108.1, from coordinate 3,965 downwards.
AGGACTTGATGGGCCTGTTTTTTTTGCGGGCATCCAAAGCGCCTGTAGAAGAGGCCAGCGCAGGCTCTGCCATGGCTTGCACGAGAGGATCATCCCGATTGATGACCATGACGCCTGTCGTGCCAAAAATACGCGCTTTGTCTGTGGCGTAGGCGCTCATATTGCCATGCCAATCGAGATGATCTTCGGTGATATTGAGTACTGCAGCCGCGCTCGGCTCAAAACCTTGCACATTGTGTAGCTGAAAGCTCGAAAGTTCAAGCACCCAGACTTGCGGCAAATGAGAAAACACAGGCTCTGTCAGAATGGGGGGCTCCAGAGGCCCCGAATCATTGGCATCATTGGGCTGGCTTGGAGGGTAAACATTGGAGGCAAGCGCTGATTTTTTTGTATCCTCAAGAGGGGGGCTGATGCCATTTTCATGGAGAACATTGGCGTTGACAGGCAATCCCTCAAGATCAAGCCGCTCAGACAAGGTTTGTAACAAGGTTGGCCCAATATTGCCCGCCATGGCCACACGCAGGCCGGTGCGCTGGATCATTTGAAAGGCCATCGAGGTGGTGGTGGTTTTGCCGTTGGTTCCAGTTATGGCAATCAACTTGGGCGCGTAGGCGTGTTGACGGTGAAGATCAGCCAGTGCCTCAATGAAAAGATCCAGTTCCCCTTGAATGGCAAGGCCTTGTTGGCGTGCAAAACGGTACAGCGAAGCGAGATGAATATCTGTGGGTGCCAAACCAGGACTTTTTAAAATACGGCTTACCCCATGCAACAAAGAGGACAGGATATCGTCTTCAAGTACGCCAGTGGTGATTTCAACCTGGGGAATCCACTGACCTAAGGCCAAGGCCTGGGGTGGGTCCGGGCGAGAATCCCAGACGCGCACCTGGGCACCACAGCGCACGCACCATGCAGCCATGGCCAAGCCCGAGTCTCCCAAACCCAAAACCAACACAGTAAGACCTTGAAGTGCATCCATCAGCGTATTTTCAAGCTGGCCAAACCAATCAAACACAAAAACATGGTGACAATCCAGAATCGAACAACCACTTGGGTTTCTTTCCAGCCTACTTTTTCAAAATGATGATGTAAGGGGGCCATTTTGAGCAAACGGCGCCCTTCACCAAAGCGTTTTTTGGTGTATTTGAAATAACTGACCTGGGCCATGACGGACAACACCTCAAGCACAAAAACTCCCCCCATGATGGCCAGCACAATTTCTTGACGGGTGATCACGGCAATGGTTCCCAGGGCCCCTCCCAGAGCCAACGCCCCGACATCTCCCATAAAAACTTGAGCAGGGTGAGCATTGAACCAAAGAAAGGCCAGCCCTGAACCTGCCAAGGCGGCACAAAATACCAGCAGCTCCCCAGCACCTGGAATGTAAGGAATGAACAGGTATTTGCTAAATACTGCATGGCCGGTCAAGTAAGCAAAAACCCCGAGCGCAGAGCCCACCATCACCACGGGCATGATGGCCAAACCATCCAGGCCGTCAGTGAAATTGACCGCATTGCTCGAACCAACAATCACGATGTAGGTCAATACGATAAAGCCATAGACCCCTAAGGGATAACTGATGGTTTTGAAAAATGGGACAATCAAATCAGCAGCGGGTGGTAATTCATTCGTGAACCCGCTTTGAACCCAACGAAAGAAAAGCTCCACAACACGCAAATTGGACGCTTCAGAAACGCTGAAAGCCAAATAAAAAGCAGCCACTAAACCAATGATCGACTGCCATAAAAATTTGTCACGCGACCGCATGCCTTCAGGGTTTTTATCAACAACCTTGCGCCAGTCATCAAGCCACCCGATCATGCCAAAGCCCAGTGTAACGATCATTACCACCCACACAAAACGGTTGGCCCAGTCAAACCAAAGCAAGGTGCTGGCGGCTATGCCAATCAGAATCAACAGCCCCCCCATGGTGGGGGTGCCTTGTTTGGCAAGATGGGTTTGCATGGCATACTGACGCACAGGTTGCCCCATTTTCAAGGCCGCAAGGTAACGGATGACCCATGGCCCGAAAGCCAGCCCAATCAAAAGGGCTGTGATCGCAGCCATGACGGCCCGAAACGTCAGGTACTGAAACACCCGCAAAAACCCCCATTCAGGGAAGATTATTTGTAGCCATTCAGCCAAGCTCAGCAACATTTTATACCCCCGCCAAGCTCGGCGTTTTTGTTTCCAGGGCCAGTAAGGCACTGACCACTTGTTCCATTTTCATAAACCGTGAACCCTTGACCAACACCGCGCCACAGCTGGGGGCATTGGGTAATTCGGCGATCAGATCATGTGTGCTTGCAAAGTGGCGGGCACCTGCAAAAGCATTGACAGCATCAGCCGATAAAGGCCCCGCTGCCCACAAAGTGTGGACGCCGCATGTTTGCGCATAAGCACCCAGCTCATGATGAAATGCCGCCCCATGTTCACCAACTTCACCCATATCCCCCAGTACCAGCCAAAGCGGACCAGGGAGGGAAGCCAGCACATCAATGGCGGCAAGTACTGAATCTGGATTGGCGTTATAGGTGTCGTCAATCAAAGTGACAGGCTGGCCATGATGATGCCAAATTTTCATTTGAGAGCGCCCTTGAACCGGCATGAACTGGGTCAATCCCTGTGACACAGCCTCTAAAGGACACCCTGCCGCCAAAGCACAAGCGGTCGCCGCCAAAGCATTTTTGACATTATGCTGGCCGGCCACATGAAGCTGTACGGTTGTTTTTCCTGCGGGGGTTTGCAGGGTCATTGCCCAGTGATCCCCCTTCCAGTGATGGAGGCTCGTGACCTCGGCCTCACCATGCAAGGCAAACGTGATTTGCGGGCGCTGAGCAGCCAAAGTACGCCAATAAGGAGTGAATTTGTCATCCGCAGGAAAAACAGCCACGCCGTGATTTGGCAAAGCTGATAAAACGGCTCCGTTTTCTTGGGCCACGGCTTCAAGAGTATGCATGAATTCTTGATGTTCACGCTGCGCATTGTTGACCAAAGCCACGGTGGGAGCGACCATGGCAGCCAGCTTGGCAATTTCTCCGGGGTGGTTCATGCCCAGTTCAAGTACCCCTGCGCGGTGATAAACTTTCTCACTTTGCCGCAAACGCAGCAGAGTCAAGGGCACGCCAATATCATTATTGAAGTTGCCCTCCGTTGAAAAAGCGCCAGACCCAAGCCAGGCGGTCAAGATGCTGGCAAGCATCTGTGTGACGGTGGTTTTGCCATTGCTTCCTGTGACTGCAATCAGGGGCAATGTCAAACGCTGTCGCCAAGCCGCGGCCAAATCGCCTAAAGCCTCTTTGGTGTCAGAAACTTGCAAGCCTGGCAAGCCATTTTTACTCAGACCATGCTCTGCCAATGCTGCACATGCTCCACGAGCTTGCGCTTGGTCGAGAAACTGGTGTGCATCAAAGTATTCACCGCGTAAGGCCACAAAAAGATCACCCTGCTGCAAGGTTCGGGTGTCGCTGTGAACCCGCCAGATGATTGATTCAGCGGCGCGGGCATCGGCCACTAAAATAGATTGGGGTAACAAAGCGTGTGCTTGGGCCAAGGTCATCATGCGGCGTTCTTCCTCAGGGCCAATGCGGCACGGGCGTGTGCCAAATCAGAAAATGGCAGTTTCACGCCAGCCACTTCCTGAGTGTTTTCATGACCCTTGCCAGTCAGCAAAATCAAGTCTTGGGATTGGGCCTGGGTCACTGCATAAATAATTGCCTCAGCTCGATCCTCAATGATCGGTGGAGTGCAAGACATGCCTGTCAAAATTTGACGAATGATGTGCTGGGGGTTTTCATGACGTGGATTATCGCTGGTCAACACCACCCGATCTGCCCATTGCTCAGCTTGCGAGCCCATCACGGCACGTTTGCTGGTATCCCGATTCCCGCCACAGCCAAACACGCACCAAATTTTCCCACCCCGAGATTGAGCCAAGGGGCGTAAGGCCTGTAACGCTTTTTGCAGGG
>JBEIRS010000139.1:0-4372 GCA_040375795.1 Methylibium sp. | reverse complement strand
TGAATCTGATTCACACTGATGAAGATGAAACCGTCGTATCAGAGCTTCAGCAGCAGGGATTATCAATCACCTCGGTACCTGCTGTTGGGCGGCAGGTATTGATTCAGCGCAATGGAAATGTCTCCATTGATTGTACCGATGAGGTTCATCCTGATGTGGATCGATTGGTGTCATTGGCAGCCAGGGTGGTGGGCTTGGATGTGGCAGGTGTGGATGTGGTGGCCAAAGATATTGGCAAGCCTTTGAAAGAGCAGGGGGCCGCAGTTGTCGAGGTCAACGCCGGCCCTGGCTTATTGATGCATTTGAATCCAGCCGAGGGTACCCCCCGCCATGTGGGGCGTGCGATTGTCGATCATCTCTTTGCTCCAGGAGATTCGGGGCGTATCCCAGTCATTGGTATTGCAGGATCTCAAGATACTCATGCCATTGCTCGATTGGTGGCCTGGTTATTACAGCTGGGAGGCCGACACGTTGGCTTGGCCAGCCAAGACGGCTTGTTTCTGAATGGCCGCCAAGTAGAGCGTGGCCCTTGTGTCCGTTGGGAGGATGGCAATCGGCTACTGATGAATCGCACCGTCGAGGCTGTGGTCATCGAAAATGATGCCAGGCTCATTCTCAAGGATGGCTTGGCCTATGATCGCTGTCAGGTGGGGGTTGTCACTGACTTGGCAGGCGCTGATCAGCTCTCTGACGATGATATTCATTCACCAGAGCAAATGGAGAAGGTCTTGCGTACGCAAGTCGATGTTGTTTTGCCAGACGGTGCGGCTGTTTTGAATGCGGCTGATGAATCGTTGGCTGCCATGGGTTCGCTGTGTGATGGGCGCGTGGTTTTGTACGCTGAAAACCCTGACCTTCCCTGGCTGATCAACCACTGTGAGCAAGGGGGGCTGGCCGTTTGGCTGCGTCAAGGCGGGTTGGTTTTGGTCACAGGCACCACTGAGGTCGTGTGCCTCGATCTCGCCAGCCTCGGCGGCAAGTTTTTGAACTTTGCCACGAATGTTCAGGCCACCCTGCTAGCGGCTTCTGCGACAGCCTGGGCTTTGGGCCTATCGCCCGAGCTGATTGCCGCTGGTTTGCGTGCTTTTGAAACCGGCCTATCTTGGCACCCAGCCCCGCGACCCTCCTTGCTGCGCTGATCTCATGTTTGCAGCTTGACTCGTGTCTGGTTTCATCCGTCTGCGTCAACACCGCGCCCGGAGCGCCAGGCCGCTCGAATGTAGCAAGACTGATGCCACGAGACACTAAGTGGTATTGACTGAAAGATGCTAATGAAAACAACTCGTTTGCGTGCCCTCAGAGGGCCAAATTTCTGGAGCCGCCACACGGCGATTGAGGCGATGGTGAGCTGCTCTCCTGAAGAATCGATGGTGATGGAGCCTGAGCCTTTTGCAAAACGCATTCGTGGGCTGTTTCCGGCACTGGGGGCCCTGCGGGCTGAAGGACGGCCAGAGCCTTTTTCATTGGCTCACATGTTAGAACTGGCTGCCCTGGCCCTTCAGGCTCAGGCTGGATGCCCAGTGACATTCAGTAGCACCACCCAAACGCGTGAGCCTGGGGTGTTTCAGGTCGTGGTGGAGTACACCGAAGAGCTGGTCGGGCGCAAAGCATTTGAATGGGCTGAAGCCTTGGTGCGGGCAGCCTGGGAGGGCGCGGCCTTTAATGTCCAACTTGCACTGACAGAACTCAAAAACCTGGACGAAGACCTGCGCTTGGGGCCCAGCACGGGGGCGATTGTTGATGCGGCCATCGCCCGAGGGATTCCCTTTCGACGCCTGACCCAAGGGAGTATGGTTCAGTTGGGTTGGGGATCTCGACAGCGCCGAATTCAAGCAGCGGAGGTTGATGTCACCAGTGCGGTGTCAGAAGCGATTGCGCAAGACAAAGATCTGAGCAAAAAATTACTCCGCGCAGCAGGGGTTCCTGTGCCATGGGGCCGCCCTGTGAAAGACATGGATGATGCCTGGGTGGTCGCCACAGAGCTCGGTGGGCCCGTGGTGCTCAAGCCGCGTGATGGAAATCAGGGCAAAGGCGTGACAGTGAATGTCACTTCACGTGAGCAACTGATACAAGCTTACCAAGTGGCAGCAGAATTCGGAGAGGTGATGGTTGAGCGTTACTTGCCAGGCCATGATTTTCGGCTCTTGGTGGTTGGAAACCAACTTGTGGCGGCCGCTCGTCGAGACCCTCCTCATGTGATTGGAGATGGGGTGTTGACCGTCAAAGAGTTGGTCGATCGAGTCAACTCCGATCCAAGGCGGGGCGTGGGTCATGCCACGTCTTTGACTCAAATTCGTTTTGATGACATTGCCATCGCTCGCTTGGCCACCCATGGCATGACGCCAGATTCTGTACCAGCCAAAGGCTATCGGGTGGTTTTACGCAATAACGCCAATCTCAGCACTGGCGGCACAGCCACCGATGTCACAGAAAATGTGCACCCTGAGGTGGCCGCCCGAGCCATTGCTGCTGCACAAATGGTGGGCCTGCACGTGTGTGGGGTGGATGTGGTTTGTGAGTCTGTTGCGCGCCCACTCGAAGATCAATCTGGGGGGATTGTCGAAGTCAATGCAGCCCCAGGGTTGCGTATGCATCTTTCGCCATCTTATGGTAAGGGTCGCAAGGTGGGGGAGGCGATCGTTGCACAGATTTTCCCGCCTGGCGAGGATGGCCGTATTCCCATCGTGACGGTCACCGGCACCAATGGGAAAACCACCACCACAAGGCTGGTTGCTCATATTTTTTCAACCAGTGGGCTGCGGGTGGGGATGACTTTGACCGATGGTGTGTATGTGAATGGGCATCAGATTGATTCTGGTGATTGCAGTGGCCCTAAAAGTGCTCGCAATGTTCTCATGCACCCGGAAGTCGATGCGGCTGTTTTTGAAACGGCTCGGGGGGGTATTCTTCGAGAGGGGCTTGGTTTTGACCGGGCTCAGGTTGCGGTTGTGACCAATATAGGTCAGGGCGATCACCTGGGCTTGAATCATATTCATACCGTTGAGGAGTTGGCTGCCGTCAAACAGGTGACCGTCCAAAATGTGGCTTCGGATGGCTTTGCCGTCCTCAACGCAGCCGACCCATTCACCGTGGCAATGGCCCCCAGTTGCCCTGGTGAAATTATTTTTTTCGCCATCGACCGTCACAATCCCGTACTGGCTGCGCACCGTGCCCAAAATCAACGCACCTTGTGTATCGAGGGTGATTTTTTGGTGGCCGCCCAAGGCGCCTGGCGTGAGCGGATTGCTTTACGTGACATCCCCTTGACGCGCAATGGCTTGATCAGCTTTCAAGTTGAAAACGTCTTGGCGGCAGCGGCTGCCTCCTGGGGGGCTGGGGTTGCCTGGGATGCGGTTCGTCGTGGCTTGGCCAGTTTTGTGAGTGACACAGACACCACGCCTGGGCGGTTTAACCTGATGGACTACCATGGAGCCACCCTGATTGCTGATTACGGCCACAATCCCGATGCCATGCGGGCTTTGGTTGCGGCGGTGCAAGCCTTGCCTGCCAAGAAGCGGCTGGTTGTCATCAGTGGGGCCGGTGACCGACGCGATGAAGACATTCGAGATCAAACCACCATTCTTGGTGCCGTCTTTGATGAAGTTATTTTGTTTGAAGATGCCTGCCAAAGGGGGCGAGCCGATGGAGAAGTCATGGCTTTGTTGCGTGAGGGCCTCAAGGGGGTCCGTCCCAGCAGTCACGTGATGGAATTTCGTGGTGAATTTGTAGCAATTGATGCCGCTCTGGCGCGGCTTTCTCCAGGTGATTTGTGTCTGATCCTTGTGGATCAAGTCGAAGCGGCCCTTCATCACCTGGCTCAAAGAATCAGTCAGCCTGCTTTGGCAACACAGGGGCCGGGTGTTTAGTTGCACCATGCTTGCTGCATTCGAGTAGCCAATCATCCCCAGGTGCAGATTGGCGCCTTGCGCCTGGGGCACCAGGCTGCCCTCGGTGCTGACGCAGACTGATGAAACTAACCACTAAAACACTAGCGGATGGGTCAGTGTGTTAATAAGTTCCCGCCTGCGTTTTGAGATGCACCGACATTGGGTATCTTTTATTGGAATATCAATCCGCCAACCCTTGAGGTCACAGCGTCAAAGCCCCCTGGTTTCGTGGCAGATCCATGGCTCGATACAGGCACGAATAGCCAGATGGTTCCAGATGATTTTGAGTCTAGCGCTTGGCTAGTTGATAAAACGAAAGTTTGCGCAAAAATTCTGTGGCTAGTTTGCTTACTCGATAAATCAGAGCGTATTCGGCTTGTGCCAGCAGACAAATCTTGCATTGGACGTGCATTTGTTGGCGCGGATAAGCTGTTCATCCTTAAAGCCAAAAAATCGAGAACGCAAAATAGAAATAGATTCAAGCT
>JBEIRS010000276.1:0-2210 GCA_040375795.1 Methylibium sp. | reverse complement strand
GGTCTACAGAAAATTATCTTCCGAAGAGATGCTGATATTTATTGTTGAGTTTGCCATAAAAATTCAATATCGCCATTACCTCGCCAGATCGAATTCATAAGACATTCATCGATAAAGACTCATGTATTGACTCCAGCACTTGTCAATGAAAATGTCCGTTTTTGAGATCCCAGTTCGGCCATTAAGGCTCGATGGTCTTGGTAGACGCAATTTCAGTGACAAGTACCCTGTCAATCCGCTTGCCATCCAGATCAACCACTTCAAATCGCCAACCTTCCCACTCGACCCTTTCTGAAGTTTCAGGCAGGTGTCCTAATAACAACATAATCATCCCGGCCAGCGTGTTGTAGCGGCCACGGTCTTCTTCGGGAAGTACCTTAAGATCAAGCCGATCTTTGAACTCAGGCACAGGGATCAGGCCATCAAACAGCCAACTGCCATCATCCCGTTGAACAGCCCAAGAACCTTCTTCAGAATGAGTTCCAAATTCACCCGTGATGGCTTCAAGCACATCACGCACAGTGATCATGCCCTGAATTTCACCATATTCGTCCACGACAAACACCAATTGAACTGAAGAAGCCTTAAAGTGATCTAAAAGCTCCATGCCTGAAAGTGTCTCAGGCACAAAAACTGCCTGCTGCAGGTTAGCGGAAAGCTCAATTTCGCCACCACGCATCATTTGTTGCAAAAGCATTTGAGCCGAAACCACGCCCAGCACATCTTCCAGCCCCCCCCGACATACAGGATAACGAGAATGTTCATTCTCAGCGATCACACGCAGCACTTCACTGGGCGATTGATGAACATCCAACCAAGTGATTTCCGCCCGGGGAATCATGATGGAGCCCACTTGGCGCTCATCCAGACGGAACACATTACGAACCATTTGGTGTTCCTGAGCCTCAATCACCCCGGCATCCAACCCTTCTTCCAGGCTGGCTGCAATTTCAGCTTCGGTCACACTGCGTGAAGCATCCAGCTTGACGCCCAATAAATGCAAAGTGCCCTCGGTACAAATCGAAAGCAAGCGCACAAAAGGACGAGTGATCAAAGACAACCATTCCATCGGCCGAGCCACCAAACGTGCCACGGCTTCTGGATGCATTTGACCCAGCCGTTTAGGCACCAACTCACCAAAAATAATGGTGATAAAGGTGATGACGATCACGACCATCGCAGTGGCCGTAATCATGGCAGACTGTTCATGCAGAGCCAAGGTGTGCATGAGCCATTCAGCAAAAGGGCCTGAAAAAGCAGCGTCTCCCACAATACCGTTCAAGATACCAATTGAGGTGATGCCCACCTGCACCACAGAGAGAAACCGGGTGGGATCATCATGCAAGGTAAGGGCTGCTTTGGCGCCAGCATCACCACTTTCCACCATCACTTGAAGACGGGCTTTTCGTGATGCTGTCAGGGCCATTTCAGACATGGCAAACCACGCATTCAGAACAATCAGAAAAACCAGAAGAGCAACATCCATGAGATCGACGAGTAGCCAAGAGGTCTTGAGCGTAGCAGAATCACGGGATGAACTATTTGATCGGTGATATACAGGGTTGTTCTCAACCTTTGCATTATTTGTTACAAACCCTGAATTTTTCTCCTTCAAGAGATCACCTTTTTGTGCTTGGTGATTTTGTCAATCGAGGGCCCGATTCTCTGGGAACGCTGATTTTGCTTCAGAGCCTTGGGGCCTCCGTGACTTGCGTTCTGGGCAATCATGACTGGCATTTACTGGCCACTGCTGAAGGCGTGCGCCCGGCCCATCGTCATGACACCTTGGCACAGGTTTTACATACTCCGAACTGGATAACCCATTTAAATTGGATCAAGCAGCAGCATATGGCAGTGCTTGCGCATGATTGGCTGATGGTTCATGCTGGCGTGGTTCCTCAATGGGACACCACCATGACACTGAAACTTGCTGCTGAGTTGGAAGATGTTCTTCGCGGCCCCGATCTTCGAGATTTTTTGCGCGTAATCTACAACGATCAACCTGACCTTTGGAACCCTCATTTGACCGGTACCGAACGCTTGCGTTTCACGCTGAACGTCTTGACTCGCATTCGCTTTATTGAACCCCAGGGTCGACTCAATTTCAGCAGCAAGGAAAGTGCTTCTGCTGGCCCTGCCGGGTGTGTGCCATGGTTCGAAGCCCCTGATCGATTGACAGAGCGACAAAATATCGCCTTCGGACATTGGTC
>JBEIRS010000136.1:0-4469 GCA_040375795.1 Methylibium sp. | reverse complement strand
ATCACCATCACGGCGGGCGCAACGCAAGCCATTTTCACCACCTTGTTATCGATCGTACACCCTGGCGATGAAGTTATTCTTTTAACCCCCTGCTATGACAGCTATGAGCCCAGTATTTTGCTGGCGGGGGGGCGCGTGGTGCATGTCCCCTTGATTGAAGGCACGTTCCGCCCTGACTTTACGGCCATTTCAGCGGCTTTAAGCCAACGCACCCGTGCCATGATCATCAACAGCCCACACAACCCCAGCGGCACGGTTTGGTCTGCCGAGGACATGCAAAAATTATCGGCACTTCTAAAGCCTACTGCCACGCTTTTGATCGCTGACGAGGTGTATGAGCACATGGTCTTTGACGGGCAAGTGCATCAAAGTATTTCACGCTGGCCCGAACTGGCAGAGCGCAGCTTCGTGATTTCCAGCTTTGGAAAAACGCTTCATGTGACAGGCTGGAAAGTCGGTTTCGTGGTGGCGCCACAGGCCCTCAGCACCGAGTTTCGCAAGGTTCATCAATTCAATGTCTTTAGTGTCAATTCGGCCATCCAACAAGGCTTGGCAAGCTACCTCAAAAATTTTCATCCGATGTCAAAAGTAGCTGATTTTTACCAAGCCAAGCGTGATTTTTTTCTTCAAGGGCTGCGTCAGACCCGCCTGAAGCCCTTGCCCTGTCAAGGCAGTTATTTTCAGTGCGTCAATTATGCTGCAATCAGTGACCAATCCGAGGAAGCCTTTTGCACCTGGCTGACTGAAAAGATCGGGGTTGCTGCCATTCCGGTTTCAGCCTTCTACCCTGACCGCCAATCCCAGCATCTGGCCCGCCTGTGCTTTGCCAAAAAAGAAACCACTCTGGCGCAGGCGATCCACAAGCTGTCTTATTTATAACCCCACAGGGCTTTTTTATCACCCCCCTTGACACCATTGAAAGTAAAAATGCTGTCCTCAGGCAAAATAGCAAAATGTGCATCTCTCCTGTCTCTGAATTACTGACCGAATTGGCTGCAGGCCGAATGGTCATCCTGATTGACGATGAAGATCGTGAAAATGAAGGTGACCTTGTTCTTGCGGCTGACCACGTCACCCCGGAATCGATCAATTTTATGGCCCGATTCGGACGTGGCCTGATTTGCCTGACCCTGCCCCGGGACTATTGTCAACGGCTAGGCTTATCCCTCATGACGGAGCGAAATGGCACCCCACACGGTACCGCCTTTACGGTATCTATCGAAGCCGCCATCGGGATCACTACAGGTATTTCAGCTGCAGATCGTGCCCGCACGATTCAAGCTGCTGTAAACCCCCAAGCCAAGGCCAGTGATTTGGTTCAACCTGGCCATGTGTTTCCCCTTCAAGCTCAAGACGGCGGGGTGCTCATGCGGGCCGGGCACACTGAGGCCGGCTGCGATCTTGCAGGCATGGCCGGTTTGTCACCCACGGCAGTCATCTGCGAAATCATGAAAGATGACGGCACAATGGCACGTTTACCCGATCTGCAAGACTTTGCCAAGGTTCATGGCTTAAAAATTGGCACCATTGCCAGCTTGATCGAACATCGTTTTCGCCATGAAAGCCTGATTGATTTTTTGGGAGATCGACGCCTGGTCACGGCTCAGGGAGAGTTTCTTTGTAAAACCTTTCGTGACCGCACTGGCGGCATTCATCTTGCCTTGGTTAAAGGCACTTGGGCGCCAGAAGATGAAGTTCTGGTGCGTGTCCATGAACCACTTTCGGTACTTGACTTGCTTGATGCCCAATCCAAGGCGCACTCCTGGGCGTTGCCCCAAGCCCTGCAAACCCTCCAATCCAGCGCGGCCGGTGTCGCCATTTTACTGAATTGTGGCGAAGCAAGCGCCGATCTACTTGAGCGTTTACAGGGCCATCTTCCCTCCGCGCCACCCTTGGATCTTCGAATTTATGGTCTGGGTGCCCAAATACTGCGTCAGCTCAGCGTCAGCCGCATGCGCGTGCTCGGCAGCCCGCGCCGGATGCCCAGCATGGTCGGATATGGCCTCGAAGTGACCGGCTTCATGACTCCAACCCCACCATAACAATTTTCCATTGACCCTTATCACCCTCTGAGACTTTCAGATCACAAAGAAATTTTTATGCAAAACGCCCATCGAGGGGCCCCCGCCCGCCTACAAGGCCAAGGCTTGCGCATTGGTTTGGTGCAAGCCCGCTTTAACGCTCTTTTGACCGACAGCCTGGCACAATTTTGCCAGGAAGAATTATTTGCTTTGGGCGTCAAGCCCTCCGACTGCATTCATGTGACTGTTCCTGGCGCACTGGAGGTGCCTTTGGCTTTACAATCCATGGCCCGACAGAATGCCCCGGCCTTTGATGCCTTGATTGCGCTGGCTTGCGTTATTCGAGGTGAAACTTATCATTTTGAATTGGTAGCGCATCAAAGTGCTGCTGGTATCACGCGGGTCAGCCTGGATCATCATATCCCGATTGCCAATGCCATCTTGACAACCGACAATGAAGCGCAAGCGCAAGCCCGCGTTCAAGACAAGGGCCGAGACGCCGCCCGGGTAGCCATTGAAATGGCCCAGTGGATGAAAGCATCACCATGAACTCTTCCTTTAATCAATCTTCCGGCAGCCCGGTTGGGTCTTCTGCTGCCACCCCAGTCAACCGGGCGAGAAAAAAATCACCTCGCAGGCGTTCTCGGGAACTTGCACTTCAGGGTCTTTATGAATGGAGAGTTTCTGCCAGCGCTGCTGGCTCCATCGATGCCCATATGCGTGAACTCGAGGAATACCCTCAATGCGACAAGGCTCACTTTGATAGCCTTTTTCATGGAAGCATTCGAGAATCTACCCATCTTGATGCAGTTTTTCTCAAGCACCTTGATCGCCGTATCGCAGACTTGTCTCCTGTCGAGTATGCTGCCTTATTAATCGGTGCTTATGAACTCAAACACTGCCTGGATATCCCGTACAAAGTTGTGATCAATGAAAGCGTTGAATTGACCAAAAGCTTTGGTGGAACTGATGGCCATAAATATGTGAATGGCATCTTGGATAAAGTTGCCATAGAACTTCGTTCAGTCGAGGTTCAGGCCATGAAAACTAAAACCAGCCGCTGAACCGACCGTTTCAAAGCCACCTTCACCGAACATTCTGCCCCCTTTTTAAGGGGATGGAATGTTGTGAAATTCTCTCCAATCAAAGTAAAAAATGGCATTACATTCACACGCATGACCCAAAAAATCCTCGTTGATTTTTGACCAGTCTTTCTTTTGATGTGTCTGGTTCATTCAACATTTGTAAACTTCATGACAAATTTGTGATGATTTTCTCCACCAAAGCTCACTCTGTGGCGATCATTGCTAAGCTGCGAACAAACAATACCGATTCAAATCTCAATCCTTGTGATTGAGTATGGTTCCGATGTCCAACGAATTTTCTGATTCTGATTATTTGTCTACGGTGGCTGCAGATTGGGCCAAACGAGGTGCGTCCTCAGCGCAGTCAATCCAAGGCTCTGAGCTTGATCAGGATGTCAACTTTGGCTGTATTGGTCGATACGTTTTGAAGTATAAGCTCGGTGAAGGGGCTTTAGGTTCGGTATACGCTGCCCAAGACCCTCTTTTGTCAAGGCTGATTGCCATCAAAACGCTCAATCTTGATGTTGATGAATCAAGGCGTGATGAGGTCAATTCGATTTTTCTCAACGAAGCAAGATCTGCTGCAGGACTTTCTCACCCATATATCGTGACCGTTTTTGATGCTGGTATGAGCGACCAAAAAGCGTATATCGCCATGGAGTTACTCAAAGGCCAGGATCTCGGTCAATTGTGTCGAGAAGGTTGGCAACCCACCCCAGCGCAATCGGCTCTTATTTTGCGTCGTGTTGCAGATGCTTTGGCTTATGCTCACAGCAAAGGCGTGGTTCACTGCGATGTGAAGCCAGCCAATATTTTCATGGTCAACCACACCCAACCGAGGGTTCTTGATTTTGGGATTGCCCGGGCTGCACACTCACAAAATTTGATTTCCACCAATGTCGTGACTGGAGGCTCTCCGTTTTACATGGCTCCTGAGCAATTTCGCCAAGCCGGTGTTGACCGACGAACCGATGTCTATGCCCTAGGGGTTGTCCTTTATGAATTATTAACAAAACAAAAGCCGTTTCATGGCTCAAACCTTGAGGAGCTTTCGAGCGCTGTACTTGAACAAACCCCTGTCTCAGCGCATGCTCTCAACCCATCTATCCCCAAGGCTCTGTCTGACATTGCCATGATGGCAATGCAGAAAGACCCAGCTCATCGCTATTCATCGGCTCGTGATATGTCCCGCGAGCTGCGTCGTTGGCTGAAACATGAAAATCATGGATTGAATCTGTCTGAATCAATAATCACCAGAAAAAGAAAAATTATTCTTTTTGGATCGCTGGCTTTACCTTTGATTGGGCTGGTTTTTGGGCTTTTTCAGCGAGGCAGCCCAGAGATCAAAGACCCTACCATGTCT
>JBEIRS010000042.1:0-8675 GCA_040375795.1 Methylibium sp. | reverse complement strand
CTGCAATAAAACCCTCTCCCGAGCGGCTGTTGGCGATTCGAACCACTTCACTGGCCGCCTGAGCTACGGCATCTGCATCGTCGCCGGCAATGTCGCCAATCAAGATCATTTTAGGCAGCCCAGCCCCACCGCGCTTGCTTTTGGTGGCATAACCCACCGCCTTGAGGTAGCGCTCATCGAGATGCTCCAGGCCGGCCAAAATTGATCGTCCAGCCTTGGCTTGGGCAAACATGAAATTTTTGATTTCAACAATGCTGGGCACAGCATTTTTGGCATGACCAAAAAACTCCAGGCACACGGTACGAATATGGGCTGGCATTTGATGAACAATCCAGCGGGCACTGGTGATCAGGCCATCGCAACCTTCTTTTTGAATGCCCGGCAGGCCTGCAAGAAATTTGTCTGTGACATCCTTGCCCAAGCCTTCTTTGCGAAATTTTGACCCTGGGATGTCAAGGCGCTCAGTTCGCTCAAGCCGTTCACCGCTGGCATCAAAGTAACGCAATTCAAAGCTAGCAACGTCGACATCATGAATTTTGCCCAGGTTGTGATTGATGCGTACCACTTCAAGCCACGTCGCCTCGGGTGTGACCATGCGCCAAGAAGCCAGATTATCAAGGGCGGTGCCCCACAAAACCGCCTTTTTTCCTCCTGCATTCATGGCAATGTTGCCACCCACACAACTGGCCTCTGCCGAGGTGGGGTCTACAGCAAATACAAAACCAGCCGCTTCGGCCATATCGGCCACCCTTTGCGTCACCACCCCTGCTTCGGTCCAAATAGTGGGAACCTCATGCTCTAGACCGGGTAGGCGCAATGTTTCAACCGCCGTGATGGCCTCTAGCTTTTCTGTGTTGATGACAGCACTTCGCCATGTCAGGGGCACGGCCCCCCCGGTATACCCTGTACCGCCCCCCCTCGGAATGATGGTCAAGCCTAAATCAATGCAAGCTTTGACCAAATGAGCCATCTCGGCCTCGGTGTGGGGTGTCAGGACAACAAAGGGGTACTCGACCCGCCAATCGGTGGCATCAGTCACATGAGATACGCGACTGAGACCGTCAAACTTGATGTTGTCTTTGTGAGTATGTTTACCCAAGCTGCGCAGCGCCTTGCGCCGCAATTGCTGGAGATCATCGAAGTGTCGCGAAAAATCAAGGACGGCTTTTCGAGCCATTGAGAGTAATTCCTCGACCCAGGCGTCTCGTTGAGGGTGATGAGGCGGGCGACGGCGTGCATCAATTTCGCTGAGCCGATGTTCTAGGGCCTCAACCAAGAGCCGACGCCGGCGTGGATTGTCGAGCAAATCATCTTGTAAGTAGGGGTTGCGCTGAACCACCCAGATATCTCCGAGCACCTCGTAGAGCATGCGTGCTGAGCGCCCTGTTTGGCGCTCTTGACGCAAGGAATTGAGTAAATCCCAGGCCCTGGGGCCCAGCAGACGGATAACGATTTCTCGGTCAGAAAATGAAGTGTAGTTGTAGGGAATTTCGCGGATGCGAGGCACCACGGCAGGCCCTTCGGATTGAGTTATAGCAGCAATTGAGATCGGAGCATTCATGGCTAAAAATGACACACGCACAGTGGCGCTCAGTCGATGATCGTACCGCACCCCCCTTGAAAGAGAGTTTACCTAATCCAGAAATTTATTGGGGTTTCTCAGCTTGACAAGGATTTTCAATTGATTGGGACCCTTCATGCTCATTTTGTGCGCATTCACAGCACCCTGTGTTTAAGAGGCCTTCTCAGTCAGATAGCGCCATAAATCTTCGCATTGTGACGGGCTGATTTCATAGCGTGGCATGGCCCGGGGCACCAGCACATAAGCCGGGTCTACCCCGGTGATCAAGAGGCGGCAAAAGGTTTCTTGATTGAAGCGAGAGGGAGGCCCCCCCCTTCGAGAGACTTCTTGGGTCAGCAGGCTGGCGGTGAGATCAGGGGCTGGCGGCGCCAGCCCCGCCAAAGCATCTTCGGTGGCATCAGAGAGATCAAGCCCGTCGTGGCAATTGCTGCAACGAGCAGCTTCAGGCTCTAGAACCTTGTTCATGCCGGCAATATGGGCAACCAGGGGAACGTCACCTTTGAACAGCCGCTCACCAGAAGCTACGCTTTGTTGGGCCGCCCCATGAGCGCGCGCCACTGTAAATACAAGCCCCCCCCAGGCCATCAGACCACAAACCAGCAAAACGAGGTGAACATGCCTCATTTTCCAAAGACCTCCACTTCAGCGAGAGACAACGGACCTTTGAACTTTTTGAAAATACGTACAAAGCGACCCGTTGATGATACTTCCACGTCCAAAGGCTGTCCAGGCGTTGCCCAAGCCCGGGATACAGGCCAGCGGCGAAGAGATGGGTCGGCCAATAAAGACGTGATCGACCGGTCAGACATATCCGATGCAGACACCCATATTTCAAGGTCAGACATTCGATCAGCGCAGCAGTCGGTGCGGGGCCAAAGGCGAACGGTATCAATGTGCCGCATCGCGCCCAAATCGACTTGCCACCAGCTTTTGGGAGCATTGGCAGTTTGAGCCACAGCCCCGCGAGCATAAACCCCATCGGTTTGACCATCCACGGCCCGATAGGCTTCGCCACCACGATCTGTGGAGGATTGGCTGGCCGATTTACCGCGAGCGAGATTGCCTGAGGCCTGATGGATCACCGGGAACAGCCGCGCCACAGGAACCCGGGTAAATTCAGAGGCACCGGGGAGTTTCCACAACAAATCAATACCCCCAGATGCAGAGCGGTTTTGATATTCAATCACCATGGCATAACGCCGACCAGCCACCCAAGTCAAAGGGGGAGACTGATCGCGGCCCTTGGAGCTTGGCTTTTTCGAGGTTATCACCCTCTGACCATCCACCCACACTCGAACGCTTTCATCTGATAGGGCCTGTAAAGTGAATATTCCAGAGGCCGGCGCCTGAATCAGCCCCGTCCAGCGAACTGAGAACCCATGGGTCGAGAGGCCTTCCAAGGCTAGCGCCTGATCTGATCCAACGTGAACATCTTCAGTTCGAATCCAAAGTGGCTCCCCTGAAAAATCAAGGTTGGCAAAATAAGCTGCACTCAGGCCCGTGCCAGTCCATGAGGTCAAAGCCAGGGCAGAGTTCTCCGGCCCGATTTGCCCGACATAAGCAGACACCGAAGCCAAATCAGAGGCTGAAAGATGGAGATCCTGATGTGCCCTCACCGCCGCGTCAATGGTCGGTGCAGAACCATCATGCAGGTAAGGCGCACTGTTCCAAATTCCGCGTAAAGAGGGCGTTGGCAAACTGCCCAGTGCTGCCCCAAGCCTTTGCCCGCTTGAGGGTTTCAGGGTGCCGATATTTCGTAAGCCATGCAGGGATTGATCAGCCAAAAAAGGGCCACCATGACAGCTCACACAATCATTCAAAAAGACCCTCTTACCCTTGGTGGCCTCAGAATTCAATGTGCCACTCGCTGAATGATCAGGGCTTGGATCTGCCCGGTCCAAAGAGGCCAAGTACGCTGCAAGTGCATTCATTTCGGCTGCAACACTGGCTTTACTATCTCCCAAAAGCAAGCGACGGCGGCCTGAGTGAAAGGCATCATCCGACATCAGTCTCTGGCCCCCTGCCAGCAAGGGAATTTGTGCTTCCAGGCCGTCAATTTTCGTAAAGCCGCCTGCTGTATTGAGCCTGCCCTGACCCACGCCACGGCCCCGGAGAGAGGGGGTATTACGCAGTCCTGCACCAAAATTGGTAAAGTCCCAAGTACGCCCATCGTGGGTGCCATCCATGTGGCAACTGGCACAACTCAAAGAGGCATCGCCTGCAAAATAAGAGTGTTTTGCATCGTAAAACAACTGTTTGCCCCAAAAAACATCCGGAGCCAGTTTTTCTGAAGTCACTGAAGAAACTGCCTTGATCAAACGCACACGGTGCTCGCCCCAATTCACAAGGCGACTCAAGTCATAGATGGCCAATTGCCGGTCCATCAAATGATGGACATACAACTGAAGCCCATCCGGTGAAACCACCACGCCATCAGGGGCTCGTCCAGTTTCAAAACGAAACAACTCCACTTTGCCCACAGGATCCATGACGGCAATTTCGCGACTGGTTTGTAAAGACACAAACAAATAGGCCCCCTCGGGATGAAAAACGGCATCTGAGGCCAGGCCAGATTGCGGGTAACTGACTCGACCATGGATGTCTTCAGACAGGCTGGTCAGTTTGATTCGCGAGGTAATGGCTCGAACAGTATGGTTGACATCAAGGGCTTGCGCATCACGCAGCAGACCTCGTTTGATATTGTCTTGCTTTGATGGAACCCAGCCACTGCGCCCATCGGGAGCAATCACCAACGGGCCCAAATAGTTAGGAACCCCCCTCCCCTCGCGCGCTGAATCCTTTGAATCACTGTGAGCCAGCACGATGGTTTGGCGTATGTCGAAAGACTTGGCATCAATCAGCAAAAGCTCTCCACCCGACAGCCCTAAAGCCCCATGAGTTTCAACCTGAGCCATGGCCTCACCCGGCAAAGGTGGCGTGATAAATCGTGACACGAACACTTGGCTGCTGTCATGGCTGACAGCCAGATGATGGGCATGTATTCCAATCGGCAAGGAAGCCAAAATCGCACCCGAGACAGCATCAAGCTTAAGCAATTGCCCACTGGCAGCCAACACCACATAAGCCACTGACCCATCAGGAGCAAATGCCAACCCATTGGGCTGAGAAGCTCGGGGCAAATTGATTTGCTGTACCACCTTGAGGGTGAGTGAATCAATGATGCTGATTGAATCGCTACGCCGATTGACCACCCAAACTCGTTGATCTGGCGCGATCGCCAGTGTACGGGGTGACTCACCGGTCAAAATTTCAGCTTCACGGCTTTGAGTACTGGCATCAAACACGGTCACACTGTGGTGATCTGGATTGACCACCCAGACGCGGCCTGCAGCACTTGGCCGCGTTTCCCAGACCACGCTGGAAGAGCGCGTTGGAGCTTGAAGTGTGGGCTGATCAACGACCGCCTGAGCGTGACGTCGCACTCCAAGCACCTGACCACTGGCGGAAAGAGCGCGAACTTCAACTTGATAAATCCCTGCTGAAAGAAAGCGGTGGACTTGACTCGTGGCAGCGGTCGGCCCGATAGGTGGGCTGCGATCGCCAAAATCCCATTGAAAACGCAGACCATCCACTGCGTGGATACCGGCCTCAAATGGATGTTCTTGGCCGACCCTCAAGGGTGGAGATGCGATCAAAGGGAACGTCACTGGTGGAGGCTTGACAGACCAGGCAACTTGAAATTCACTGGAGGCACCACGCCCGTCAGTGGCCCGAACCGTGACGGAAAAATCACCCGATTGGGTGGGGCGCCCGCTGATTGTTCCTGAAATCGGGTTGATAGCCAAGCCCGGAGGCAGGCCGGTGGCGGAAAAGCTCAATACGTCACCATCGGGGTCAGTGGCCGATAGCAACACCCCATGGGGGCGCCCCACCACCCAGTGTTGACCCGGCAAGCGGGCAAGTCGTGGCGCATGGTTGACCGATGAACCAAAAACTTCCACTTTTGCTGCAGCCTGTGACATAGGTACACTTGACTGAACTCGCACATACCGACCGACTGTACGGGCTGGTACCGTGATGACCCCCCCTGTGGTATCCGCCCCTTTGGCCTGCCATACGGAGGAATCGGTCAGGAGATCGGCCAAAAGCCGGTCTGACATATCCTGATCTGATACCAACACATGCCATTTGGCGGATCGATCTGCACAACAATCAGGGCGGTTCCACCATCGAATGGCTGTCAACGACTTTTTACTGCCCAAATCCACCTGCCACCAGGCCGACTCGTCTGGATGGGTGTGGGTCAGTGCGAGGGCCCCAAAATCAGTTGAAGGCTGTAAGACTGGTCGATTTTGAGACAAATTGTTGAAATAGATGGTTCGTTCAGCAATGGACGCTCCAAAATGCGTCAAGTCACCTCGCGCCAGTTCACGCCAGTTCACGCCATCACGACTGGTATCAAAACGCCACCGGCCTATGGCACCTTCCGGGAGGTCGGTGCGAGGCAAGTACTTGAAACCAGTGACCGTACGCGGAGCACCCAGATTGATCACCAATTCATGTGGATGCTCAGGCGTGCCATGATTGTACTGAGAATACCAAGCGGTCTTGGGGTCACCGTCAAGGGCCTGCAGAGCGCGACCAGGATCTTGGGTTTCCTCGCTGCTTGCCGCGACGGTCCAACCCAAGCGAGACATGACATGACCCTGGGCATCAAGTAAATTAAACTCTGCAACCGAAGCCACCGGCCCGCCATCAAGGGCTGACAAGGCCACCAGCCGAACAAAATTGACTTCCTCGGGCCCGCCATCTTGAATATTCCATAAAACTTGTGTGCTCGTGGCCGCCACTGAATTGGCAACCGAGATGGTGGATACAAAAGAACCAGCTTGGCTGGGTAAACCTGAAATAATCCCCGTGTCTGGATGAATCGTCAAGCCATCTGGCAAGCCTTGGGCTGAAAAATAAAGCGGTCCCTTTTGGGAGGATCTGGCCTCAACAGCCAAGTGAACCGGTAAACCAAGGGCGCTGATCGGGGCGTCGATCCAGGCCAGTTGAGGGGCCTCTGTGCCGTGGAGGTGAATCATGTGGGCCACGGAGGGCACACCACGCTCATTCATGGCAAACAGCATGTAAGGGCCTGGTAAAACCACGGCAGGATTACTCGGTAAATCAATCTGATAACGCCCTTTTTCAGTGACGGAAAACTGGAGAGGAATTCGACGCTGACCATGGTTGAGCGTATGAGACACGGCAGACAGCCGAAGCAAGGCAAAAGATGCCACGGGCGCATCAACGTCGACCTGAATGCGGGTTCCATGGCTTGCTTTGGAGGGCGCATTTTGGATCACTGGCCGCTGGGCAGGGCTTCCATCAGGGTTTAAAAGGTAGTATGGGGTATAAATTTGTGCATTGGGGTGGTTGGCTCCGCAAGCTGAGCCGCACAAGCCCCCACCTGCCGTCAGAACCCTGGCATCTGGCAAAAGTATCGCCACGCTGTTGTCATTACGCGCCACAGCCATAGGCGCCAAGGTGGTAAAGCGCTCCGAGACAGGATCCCACAATTCAGCAGGCAAAACAGCCAAATCATCCGATAAAGGCCGGTGGGCTGTTTGCCCCCCGATAATCATCACTTGACCATTCGGCAAGATCACTGAATGAGGGTTCACCCGGGGGTAAGCCATGGGCGCCAGCTTCCGAACAGACAAGCCTGTATTCATGTCAATCAGATAAGCTGAGCGTAACCCTGAGCTGTGCTGATGACCAGCCCCTCCTCCCACCTTGATGGCTTTACCCACATCAAATAAAGCCACCGAGCCTTGGTGCGTCACATCATCATCATGACGCAGGCCAGCCAGGGTCAACTCACCTCGACCACGAGGGTTGATCCAGTGCATACTCGGCCCAGGGCCGGCACGCAATATCAGGCCATGAGGGGCTGTGAGCATCCAGGGCCGTTGTTCCGCCGCATCGAGACCGACCAAGCCTTGAGTCGATGGTGTTTCAAAGGCCAAATGACTGAGCTTGCGCCAACCCGAAGCCAAATTCCATACCTCAGCGTACTGGTCTGCCGAGGGTCCGCCATACCCACCGCCTGCCGTCAGGACTTCTCCATCAGGCAACATCGTACTGGCAGCATGACAACGTGGCAAAGTCAAGAGGGCGGCAGAGGACCAGCGGCCACTTGTTGATTCATAAAGGCTGGTTTTTTCACTTCGATGCCCTCCGCTGACCAGGAGCGAGCCATCAGAAAGGTGAGTGATGCCAGCACAATACATATCATGGCCAGTTTCAGTGACATGGTGCTCAGTCACTTCGCCTGAAACAGGATCCCATTCACTGGTGAAGGTCGTCCTACCTGCCCCCACGCCCCATGGGCCACTGGAGGACCAAAAGAGCACGTTCCCATGGGGCAATTGGGCCGCAGCAGCGGGCACTAGCGGCAAAGAGAGCAAACCGGACCACACCCCTTGGGATGGGCTTGCCAACGGCGGCAGCGGAGCAATCGAAAGCTCAGAAATTGAATTTTTTGATAAAGAATCTGTTTGTGCAGCACTCTCTGACTGAGGCGTCTTGAGCGGGTCGGATCCGCCCCCACAAGCCGTCAAAGCCAAAAAAGCCCCAAGCCATAAAATTCGAGTTTTCATCAAAAAAATACATCGCTTGGCGAAAGATTTACCGAAGAAGCAAACTATTTTTGTGCAACTGCACAAAATCAGTCAAAAGCAACGAAACTCAAAAAAACTTTAGACTCAGATTGAAAGAAATCACCCCCCCTGATTCGGGGAAAAAGCATTTTACGCGCAATCTCAAACTCAGGTGATCGACCGGCTGGAAACTGCAGCCTTCCTTGTCCATGAGATTTGGGTTGAAGCGGCAGGGACTGACTGACCTTGCACCTCTAAACCACTATCCCATTGCCCGATATGAGTGCCAGATCGATCACCGCATCATCCATGTTCACCAACTGCTTGTCGCCGTGGTGACTCTTGGCATGTTTTTGGACACAGTTGATATTCCATTGGCTCGTCCGAAAGGTTGTACAGCCGGTTTAGAACCAGTATTCGTACTATTTTGAATCAATCTTATAAAATTCACTTAAATATTCCGCTGCATCATTTTGATTCAAATG